>NZ_BBOC01000031.1:0-55978 GCF_001485335.1 Type-D symbiont of Plautia stali
ACGATGGAACATCCCTGTTCCAGCGCCACCTTTCGCCCGCGTCCTGCGGGCTCTCCTGGCATACTCACTCCGTTCAGCGCTGCGGATGCCTGCCCCAGCGCAACCCCTGCTTGCTCATCAGCTTCATTGCGCTTTGATAAAAAGGCGCAATTTTTAAGCCTGGAACAACACTTGCTTCTAGCAACTGATGTGACTCACGAAAATATCAGCCCGCCATCCACGTTAATGGTTTGCCCGGTGATATAGCGTGCATCGTCAGAAGCGAGGAAAGCCACCAGCCCGGCCACATCTTCGGGTTGGCCGGCGCGCTTCAGCGGGATATTTTCCACCCACTCGGCCATCAACTCTCCTTTACCGTACTGCTTTTTATCACTGCTGAGGATTTCCCCCCACACGCGGTCGTTGTAATCCCACATCTCGCTTTCAATAATGCCGGGACAGAAGGCATTGACGGTGATATGCCAGGGCGCTAATTCCAGCGCCAGGCTCTGGGTAATACCAATTACCCCCATTTTGCTGGCGGCGTAGTGCGGCGTGTAGATAAATCCCTGCCTTCCCTGCCCTGACGAGGTGTTGATCAAACTGCCGCTGCCCTGTTTCACCATGTACTTGGCCGCCTCGCGACAGCACAGCCAGACACCGGTGGTATTGACCGCCAGAATCTTTTCAAAGTCGCTTTTCGGCATGGCGTCAAAGCGATCAATGGTAATCACCCCGGCATTCTGGATTGAGACATCGATGGTGCCAAAGCGCTGTGCGGCCTGCTGATACAAGCGCTGCACGTCGGCCTCATCGGTGACATCCACCTGCAACGGTAAGATTTCACTGCCGAATTTTTCTTCAATCTCTTTTGCCGTGGTGAAGACTCGCTCTGAGTTTGACACCATCACCAGTTTTGCCCCATCGCGCGCAAAGCGGGCGGCGATGCCGGCCCCTATGCCACGGCATGCGCCGGTTATCACCACTGTCTTTCCACTAAAATCGCGTGTCATATTGCCTCCTGTTATCCATGCGTTGCTTCAGGCAGGGCGGCCGAATGCTGCTTTTTTTCATGTCTGCGCAGCAGCACCACCTTACTTTGTAATTTTTGCTGGAACTGATCGATGACCACGGCGGTGACAATCACCAGCCCTTTAATCACCATTTGCCAGAAATCGCTGACGCCCATCATCACCATGCCATCCGCGAGGAAGACGATGACAAAGGCACCGATGATCGAGCCTGATACACGACCTCGACCTCCCGCCAGCGCCGTCCCGCCCAATACCGTTGCCCCGATGGCATCCATCTCGAACATGTTGCCGGTCATCGGGTGTGCTGTTTGTAATTGCGAGGCGACGATCAGCCCCACCAGCGCGGCACACAGGCCTGAGAAGGCGTACACAAAGACTTTCACTTTGATGATTGGCACACCCGCCAGACGGGCAGCAGACTCATTGCCACCCGTGGCATAGATGTAGCGTCCCAACGGTGTTTTTCGTGTCAGGTAGAGGCCCAGCAGTAAGAAGCCCACCATCAGCCAGATGGGGATATAAATACCTAACAGACTGCCAGAGCCGAGAAAAGCAAAACCGGTGTTGCCCAGTGCAGGCATGCCCACCAGATTGGCGTAGGTGCTGCCATCGTTAAACAACAGTGCCGCACCGCGGGCGACGTACATCATGCCCAGCGTACAGATAAATGGCGCCACGCCGAGACGAGTGACCACCGCGCCGTTGATTAAGCCCAGCACGATACCGAACAGCGCCACCACCAATATCACTTCCGGGACATTAAAGAACAGCGTATTGCCACCCCACAGCGGCACACCATTGGTGAGTAACGCCCCTGCGACCATGCCGCAAATCCCCGCTACGGCACCCACCGAGAGGTCGATGCCGCCGGTGAGGATCACCAGCGTCATCCCGATCGCCAGTAAACCGGTGATGGCCACGTGCTGCGTCATAATTAGCAAATTGGAGGTGGTCAGGAAATTCGGCACCATAAAACTGAAAAAGCCGACCACGATCAGTAAGGCGATAAAGGTACGCGCCTTAAGTAAGTACATATAGAGCAGGTATTTCTGGTTCATCGGTTATTCTCCTGCGGCTCAATCATGCGGCGTCGAGGCGCTAATCAGGGCTTCACGTGTCGCCGCGCTGCGCGGTAAATCGGCGGTAATGCGGCCATCCGCCATCACCAGAATGCGATCGGCCAGTGCCATCACCTCGTCCAGTTCGGAAGAGGAGAACATCACCGCCAGACCCTGCTGTGCGAGGTTGCCAATCAGGTGGTAAACATCGGTTTTCGCCCCGACATCAATGCCGCGCGTTGGCTCGTCCAGCAACACCACCTGCGGGCCGGTCATCAATGCCTTACCCAACACCACTTTCTGCTGGTTGCCGCCGCTTAAGGAGGTGATTGGCAGTTCTGGGTCGCTGACCTTGATGGCGAGGTGGCCAATCATTTCATCCACCCGCGATTGCTCTTTTTGTGGGTTGAGCAGCCGCAAGGCGCGACGAAAACCGCGCAGGCTGAGGTCGCTCAAGGTCATGTTGGCGGTGATGGACATCAGCTGCACCACGCCTTCGGTCTGTCGATCTTCGGGAACTAAAGCGATGCCTTTTTTCAGCCGCTGCTGGAAGTTACTTTTATCCAGCGTGGCGCCATTGAGGCTGACGCTGCCGGACTGGCAATGCATCATGCCAATCAGCCCTTTAAACAGCTCAGTGCGTCCCGCCCCCAACAAGCCATAAATCCCGATCACCTCCCCTTTGCGCAGTGAAAACGACACATCATTCAGCTTGTAGCCGCCGTTCTGATGCAGCGCGGTCAGGCCGTTGACGTTCAATACGGTTTCACCCTGCGGGGCCGGTTGGTAATCGAAGTGTTTTTTCTTGTCGCCCACCATTTGTTCAATGATCCAGGGCACCGAGGCGTCACGCACATCGCGCTCGCTGATAAAGCGCCCGTCACGAAAAATGGTGATGTGGTCACCAATCTCCATCAACTCCTCCAGCCGATGGGAAATGTAGATGATGGTGACACCGCGGCGTTTGAGCTGGTCAATCACGTTGAACAACACTTTCACTTCCGACTGGCTCAGTGCGCTGGTGGGTTCATCCATGATCAGCACGCGCGTGTCCTTCGACAGCGCCCGCGCGATCTCCACCAGTTGCTGATGACCGATGCCCAGTTCCCCTAAAGGCGCATAAGGATCGACATCCAGCTCCAGTCGCTCCAACAGGGATTTCGCCAGTGCGTACTGATACTTCTCGTTGATCACGCCACGCTGGAAAAACTCATTGGCAATAAAGATGTTGTCCATCACGTTCATGTTGGGGAACAGGTTCAGCTCCTGGAAAATAATGCTGATACCGTGTTTTTCCGCCTGATGCGTCGAGTTCAGCGTGACCACTTCGCCATCCAACAGGATGTCGCCCGAGGAAGGCGTTTCGACCCCCGCCAGCATCTTCATCATGGTGGATTTGCCCGCACCGTTCTCACCGATCAGCACATTCACTTTGTTGCGATAGACGCGGTAATTCACCTGATCGAGTGCCGTCACGCCGGGATAAATGCGTGACACATTGCGGGTCTCGATAATCACGTCCGATTGAGGATTCTGCATGCCCGCTCCTTACTGCCGGGTGATGGCAGCGGGCGTCACATTCGGCACCTGCTGTGGGATATCAAAACTGCTAAACACACCAGATATCTGAACTTTATCGCCCACCTTCGGCTTGAAGTTATTCATCATGGTGGCCGCTTGTTGGTTTATCGCGCGGCTGTAATCACCGAACAGCACCTGATCGTTGAAATCCTGATAGCTCGCCCCTTTATAGGCATCACGCAGAACCGTGCCTGGGAAAATCGGGCCGATTTGTACCGTCACATCGTCACCGGAGACATCCTTCACGGTCATGCGGCCGTTACGTGACGTGGTGTTGACTGCCGTCACTTCGCCACTCACCTTGACACTGAATACGCAGGGGTTCTCCTCCTGCGAACGGTAGCCATAGGTTTTACAGGCGCTGTCAAAATCGTTGGTCGATTTCAAGGCATTCAGCAGCTCAGCGACCGGTTTCGCATCATGCTCGACCTGCGGTACCAGTTTTTGCTGCCAGGTCTGTGCAATGTTGGCCATCTTAGGATTCGGGGGATTTTTCAGGTCGGCCAGCTCCTGCTGCGACACAATGCGGCAACCGCTAAGGATCACGACAGGAAGCAGTAACCAGAGTCGTTTGTGCATCATTTACTCCTGGACGCCCGCAATGCGGGCGTACCGATGATTAATTACGACTTGTAGTTAAAGTCCTGTACGCCTTTGGCATTGTCTGGGGTAATCAAGATGCCGCGGAACATCACGCGCTGTTTCTCTGGCTTGACGCCTTTCTGGATAAAGTTGTCGAGGTCCGTCACTCCCTGCGCGGCAATGGCTTGCGCCTGTAACATCACAGTGGCTTTCAGATCGCCTTTTTCCACCGCATCACGCTCATCATTACTGCCATCAATGCCCACTACCGTCACATCGGTGCGGCCTGCAGCTTTCAGCGCGGCAATCGCACCTAATGCCACCGGACCGTTGCCGCAAATCACCCCTTTCACATCGGGATGCGCCTGCAGGATGCTGTCCATGATGCGCTTGCCATCAATCAGGGTGCCTTTAGCATCCTGACGCGCCACGCTTTTCATGTCGGGGTACTGGTCCAGCACCTGGTGGAAGGATTTAGAACGCGTCACGCAGTTGTTGTCAGCAAGGTTACAGGTCAACTCGGCATAGCTGCCCTTCTCGCCCATTTTCTCAACAAATACGTTGGCGACATCGGAACCGGCCTGGAAGTTATTGTGCGTGATTTGTACCAGCGCCACGTCATCCACCGGGATTTCACGGTTGATCAGCACCACCGGAATACCGGCCTCTTTCGCTTTTTTGATGGCGGCTACGCTGGCGGTTGAGTCAGCGTTATCCAGTACGATCCCCTGCACTTTTTTACCGATAGCGGCATCGATCAACTCACTTTGTTTTTTCACATCTTCGCCGTGCGACAGCACGCTGGTTTTATAGCCAAGCTCTTGTGCTTTGAGGTTGGCACCTTTGGCTTCGGAGGCGTAATAAGGGTTATCAAGGGAGTTAACCAGAATCATGATCGTGCCTTTATCGGCAGCGAAACTGGCTTGAGCAAACAGGCAACTGGCAATGGCGGTGAACAGCAGGGTACGTTTTTTCATCTTCGTGTTCTCTCATTGTTTTGTCGTTATGGTAGGGGTGAGGCCTTACTGGTGCTGGCGCGGTGTTACCAGATGGTGAAACCACCATCGATCATTAAATCTGCGCCGGTGATCATGTCGCTGCCGTTGCTGGCGAAAAACAGTACGGCGGCGGCGATTTCATCGGTGTAAGCAAAGCGGCCTAAAGGGATCAGTTTTTTCATCTGCTCGCCCTTCTCACCGCGCCAGGCTTTTTCCCCCATCGGCGTCAGTACCACGGTGGGTGACAGGGTGTTGACGTTGATGCGATGCGGCGCGAACTCTTTCGCCATCACTTTGGTCATGCCGAGCAGGCCGGCTTTTGCGGAGCTGTAAGCCACGTGATTATCAATAGCGATAGACGCAGCCTGAGAGGCGATATTGATGATTTTGCCGCCCTTACCGGCGCGTACCATGCGCTTGCCCGCCGCCTGTGAACAGAGGAAAGGGCCGGTGAGGTTAACGGCTATCTGCTTTTGCCATTCGGCAACGTCGGTTTCCAGTACCGGCTGCAACATCACATAGCCGGCGCAGTTCACCAGAATATCGATGTGGCCGTAGTGCTGTTCAACCTGTTCAAAGGCCGCCTCGACAGACGCAGCGTCAGTCACATCACAGCACACCAGCAGCACGCTATCGGCGGAGAACTGATCTTGCACTGCCGCCACTTTGTCACTTTCGAAAGGCGGGTATAGCAGTGCCAGCCTTGCCCCTTTCTCCAGCAACATGGCGTTACTCGCCATGGCAATCCCACCCAGCCCGCCAGTGACCACCGCCACTTTGCCGGTTAAATCCAGGTCGGTGTTTACGCCGTAGCGCAGGTTGACATCGTATTCCCCACTCATCCTCTCTCTCCTGTGCGTGCCCGGCAGCTCTGATAATGTCTGGCCGTGTGAGTACATGGCTTTATTGATTTTCGAACAAAAATATAAGCTATCGTTTCGCAATGGTTTGTGGAGGAGATCAAATTTCATACAAATGATATGAATTAATTTTATATTGTTGTTTTATCTATAAATGTCAGATATAAGCCATTTTTTATATAGAAATAATGGTTACAGAGACAATGAGAAATCAATCGCATGGCTTTTTCTTATTTTCATTCGAAAATGTACATTTGTGCAGGTTGCCTCGCAAATCCTCAAGGCGCAGAGTAAAATCATCTCGGGTTTTCTTATGGGCAAAACCAGACCGTGATTGGAAAGAGGGAGCATTTCGATTGAAAAGCAAAACTGAGCAGCTGGCTGATATGCAACAGCGCCGTGAGAAGATCCTGGAGATGATCCGTGAAGACGGCACCGTCACGGTAAAAGCCTTGACCGATACCTTTGGCCTGACCGAAGCCACTATCCGTACTGATTTACGCATGCTGCAAAAGGCTGGACACGTCCAGCGCTATCACGGTGGTGCCACCCTCATGACCGGTAAACAGAATACCGGCGCACTGCTGCTGGAACGTCAGACACATCTCGATGAGAAAGAAGCCATTGGCCGCCTGGCGGCGCAGCATGTGGAAAATGGCGACACGGTGATTTTCGATTCCGGTACCACCACCACCGCGATTGCCGAGGCGATTGGGCATATCCGTCGTTTATCCGTGATTACCACGGCGGTAAATATCGCACTGAAACTTGGTGGGGAGCCCGGAATCAATATCCTTTTGACAGGGGGAACCTTCAAATTCCCGACGCTCTCCACCTCAGGGGAAAAAGCCGCCTCCTTCTTCGAGAACGTGCTGGCAGAGAAACTGTTTCTCGCCACCGCCTGTATCTCGCCACGTCTCGGCCTCAGCTTCCCGAGTGAAACCGATATCAAAGTGAAAATGGCGATGATCAACTCCGCCAGCACGGTTTACGTGGTGGCGGACTCCAGCAAAATCGATAAGGTGTCGATGTTCGCGCTCCCCTGCGAATGGAGCAAAATTCATTATTTGATCACGGACAGCGGGATTACCGCCGCTCAGATTGCCGCATTTGAGGCGTTGGGTGTGCAGGTGTTAGTGGCAGGTATTGAAGAGATGAAAAAGCGCGCCGTATTTTAACGGCGGCTGACGAAAATGGGACGTGTTGTGGCCTGTGGGGCGGCCAGTTGACCGCCCGTCGCATCAGAACCCTAAGCTATCCAGCAGGTCATCGACCTGGTCCTGGTTCGCCACCACACCGGGTGCATTGGCATGGATCTGCGGACCATTCAGCAGACTGCTGGCATCTTTACGCGCCGCTGCATTGGCTTCTGGCATATTCTCCAGCAGCACCATCAGCAGTTGACGTTCGATCTCCTGGATCACATCCATCATGCGCTTGATTACCTGACCGGTCAGGTCCTGGAAATCCTGCGCCATCATGATTTCCAACAATTGCTTGTTGGTATAAGACGTGTGTCCCGGTACGTCGGTCAAAAATTGACGCGTATCCGAAACCAACTCACGCGCATCAGTCAGTTCAATCGGATTTTCAAACCACGCATCCCAACGGCCTTTCAGCTGGTTGGCGCTGGATTCCATTTGGTCCTGGTGTGGCTGCGCGGCTTCTACGCAGTTCAGCGCGCGTTCTGCCGCTTGCGCCGTCATTTGCACCACGTAATCCAGACGGTCACGCGCGTCCGGAATGGCTTCCGCCGCTTCGGCAATCGCCTGGTCTAACCCCAATTCGCGCAGGCTGTCACGCAACATGCGCGTCAGCGAGCCGATACGGGTAATAATGTCGTGTGCCGAGGCTTCTTCGGTTGGTTTCGGAAGGTCGCTCATCACATCTCCTTACATACCCAGTTTTTCGAAAATTTTGCCCAATTTCTCTTCGAGTGTTGCCGCAGTAAATGGCTTCACGACGTATCCGCTGGCACCGGCTTGTGCGGCTGCGATGATGTTCTCTTTCTTGGCTTCTGCCGTCACCATCAGCACCGGCAGTTTGCTCAATGCGGCATCGGCACGAATCGTCTGCAGCAGTTCCAGACCATCCATGTTTGGCATATTCCAGTCAGAGACGACAAAATCAAAGCCGCCAGCACGCAGTTTGGTCAGTGCATCTACACCATCCTCTGCTTCTTCAACGTTATTGAATCCCAGCTCTTTCAGCAGGTTACGGACGATACGACGCATCGTATTGAAATCATCCACCACCAAAAAGCGCATATTTTTATCAGCCATATCTACTCCTGTGTTGTCTTGTCCGGCAGGACCGGCTCGTTAAATTCGCAATGCCTGTCCGGCGCTAATTTTCGCCAGCATATGCTGGCTGATGTGTCCTAAATCGACGACTTCACTGGCACCGCCCATCGCAATTGCTTCGCGCGGCATACCAAATACGACGCAGCTGGCTTCGTCCTGCGCGATGGTCCAGGCACCCGCGCGATGCATTTCCAGCATCCCGGCGGCACCGTCATTTCCCATCCCGGTCAGAATCACGCCCACTGCATTTCGTCCTGCATGAACCGCAACCGAACGAAACAGCACGTCAACCGACGGCTTGTGGCGGTTCACGGGTGGTCCATCATTAAGTTTCACCACGTAGTTTGCGCCGCTGCGGCCTAACTCCATGTGCATAGCACCGGGCGCAATATAGGCGTGACCGGGCAGAATACGCTCACCGTCTTCCGCCTCTTTTACGGTGATCTGGCACAGCTTGTTCAGACGCTCGGCAAAGGAACGCGTGAATCCCGGTGGCATATGTTGCGTGATCAGCAGTGCTGGGCTGGTGGCAGGCAGCGGTTGAAGCACATGGCGAATGGCCTCTGTGCCGCCGGTTGACGATCCGATGGCAATCAGTTTTTCACTACTCAGCAACGGACCGGCTTTCAGCGTCACCTGGGCTGGCGTAGCAGGCCGCGCATGCAATTTCGCCCGCGCCGCGGCACGAATTTTGTCAGCGATCATCTGGCTGTAGGCCAGCATGCCCTCACGAATGCCCAACTGCGGCTTGGTGACAAAATCCACCGCACCTAACTCCAGCGCGCGCAGGGTCACTTCCGAACCTTTTCCGGTCAGCGAAGAGACCATCACCACCGGCATTGGGCGCAGACGCATCAGCTTCTCCAGGAAGTCGAGGCCGTCCATGCGCGGCATTTCCACATCCAGTGTCAGCACCTGTGGGTTGTACTGTTTGATTAAATCCCGCGCCACCAGGGGGTCCGGTGCCGTCGCGACCATCTCCATATCGGCATGGCTATTGATGATCTCGGTCATCAACTGGCGCATTAACGCAGAGTCATCCACGCACATTACGGTGATTTTGCTCATCGTCTTTCCTTGGTCAATCCATAGACTGTCTGTCCACGCAGCCAGAACTCTTTACTGATCTGGCTGAAGTTCTCTGAATGGCCGGCAAACAACAAGCCGCCCGGCTTCAGCAGGGGAACGAAACGGCGCAAGATTTTCTCCTGCGTCTCTTTATCGAAATAGATCATCACGTTACGACAGAATATTGCGTCGAACGGACCCGGCAACGCCCAGTCGTTAGCCAATAGGTTCAACTGCGAGTAATTCACCATGCCAGCCAGCTCAGAGCGCACACGCACCATGCCTTCATGTGGCCCGGTGCCGCGCAGGAAAAAGCGCTGCAGCTGTGATTGCGACAAGGTGCGCAGCTCTTCCTGGCGATAGACACCCGCCACGGCCTTTTCCAATACTTGCGTATCGATGTCGCTGGCGTGCACCTGGAATTTACCCGGTCCGGTGCCTAGCGTTTCCGCCAGCGTCATGGCGATGGAGTACGGCTCTTCGCCGGTTGAGGCGGCGGTACTCCACACGCTGTAACTGCCACTGCGCTTACGCGCATGATCCGCGAGGATCGGGAAATGGTGCGCCTCGCGGAAAAATGAGGTCAGGTTGGTGGTCAGCGCGTTGATAAACGCCTGCCACTCAGCACTGTTCTGGTCTTGCTCCAGCAACGCCAGATAACGACCAAAATCATCAATATTCAGCATGCGCAAACGGCGCACTAAGCGGTTGTAAACCATCTCCCGCTTATGATCGGCCAGCACAATACCTGCGCGCTGATAGATCAGCTGGCTGATACGACGAAAATGAGTATCTGAGAGCGGCAGGCGCTGCACCATTTGCGAGAGCAGCGTTGTCGCTTCACTTTGATCCAATAACGTCGATTTCTTCATGTCAGGTCACCCGGCAACAAACTGATTAAATTGTGATACTGCGGTTACTGCTGTGCTGCCAGTTGGGCCGCCTTGCGGCGGCCACTCGGATTAAAAGGTTTCCCAGTTTTCGTCCGCGTTACGTGTACCTGCCGGTTGCGCCAGCGCTTTTGGCGCGGCTGAACGCAAAATTTTTGGCGCTGTAGTTACGTTAACGGCCTGAGCGACAAATTCTTTACCAATATTGAACACGGCAACCGACTGTTTCAGTCGACTGGCCTGATCTTCCAGTGCCGCCGCTGCCGTCGCGGACTCTTCCACCAGCGCGGCGTTTTGCTGCGTCACCCGATCCATTTCGTTCACCGCTAAGCCCACCTGGTCGATCCCGCGGCTCTGCTCATCGGACGCAGAGGCGATTTCGCCCATGATGTCGGTCACACGCGTGACGGCATTAACGATGTTGGTCATGGTTTCGCCGGCGCTTTCTACCAGCACCGAACCGGTGTTCACGCGGCTCACCGAATCCTCAATCAGACCTTTGATCTCTTTTGCTGCCTGGGCGCTGCGTTGTGCCAGGCTGCGCACTTCGCCCGCGACCACCGCAAAACCACGGCCCTGTTCACCGGCACGCGCGGCTTCAACCGCGGCGTTCAGCGCCAGGATATTGGTCTGGAAGGCGATGCCATCAATGACGCTGATAATGTCGGCAATTTTCTTCGAGCTACCGGTGATCTCTTTCATGGTGGTGACCACGCCATCGACCACTTTGCCGCCGTGCTGCGCCGTTTCTGAGGCGGTCAGCGCCAGCTGTGAAGCCTGACGGGCGTTTTCGGCGTTCTGTTTCACCGTAGCGGTTAACTGCTCCATGCTGGCGGCAGTCTCTTCAAGCGAAGCTGCCTGCTGCTCGGTGCGAGAGGAGAGATCGTTGTTGCCCATGGCGATTTCACTGGCGCCGGTATAGATGGCGTCTGAACCATCACGCACGGTACGCACGGTGTTAGACAGCTCCTGCTGCATATGCTGGAGCGAGCTGAGCAATTCGCCCATCTCGTTACGCATGCTGACATCAATCTGCTGCGTGAGATCACCACGCGCGATATGGCGGATATGCTCAATACTCTGTTTCAGAGGACGGATCAGCACGTTACGCATGCCATTCCACACCAGCAGAATCACCAGGAAGGTCACCAGCAACGTGCCGAGCACCAACATGATGGAGTGTTGATAAGCACTTTCGTTGGCATCGATACCCTGCTTGGCCAGTACGATGTTGTGGGCCAGCCAGGCGTTGTAATCGGTTTCAAACTTATTCTGGAAACCCTGCGTCGGCTGGTCGACGAAACCTTTGAAATTTCCTGCACCCAGGAAATCAATCAGCTCAGCCAGTGCACCACGGAAGGCTTTATAGTTCGCCTGTAACGTCAGCACGTTTTCGGCAGACTTGCCTTTTTCAGACAAGTTGGCGTTGAACTCAGCAAACCCTTTGTCAGCGGTTTGTAACTCCTCATTGGCCAGTGCCACCAGTTCTTTCACGGTCGCGCCTGAGCCAGCCTGCTGGCTGTCCAGCAGATAGCGGATCCCTGCACGGTTCAGCGTGTTACGCGCCTGAACCAGTGATACCCAAGAGGTGCCCATTGCCCGTTGCAGCGTGCTGAGACGCTGGTTGTAAGCAAAATTCTCTTTATCGGCTTTCACCGTGGTAAAAACATCCCTCCGGAAAACAGCTGCAGCAAGGCAAACAAGGCCAGCACACACAACAGCCCGGAAACGACTCGAATACGACTAAACATAAACACCTCATTGGTTGGCGGATCGCTCCTGTTATCGGCCTTCGCGGGGGGATCTTTACGGATGATGTGACGGGTTGGACCAGCGGGAATTAGGGAGGAATCGGGATAAATTGGCTTTAGGGGGTAGATAAGCGGGAGAGGGGTAGATTCCCCCCTCCCTCAACGCTTAAAACGTTTCCCAGTGGCTGTCACTCACCGGTGCTGTCACTGCTTTACGTGGTGTTTTCACCGCTTGCGGCGCGATCTGAGGATGACGCACCACCACCTCTGCTTGCGCAGCACGCGGCACGCGGAAGACCGCCACCGACTGGCTCAGTCGGCTGGCCTGCTCTTCCAGTGAAGCCGCAGCAGCAGCGGACTCTTCCACCAACGAAGCGTTCTGTTGTGTCACGCGGTCCATCTCAGTGACGGCCTGACCGACCTGATCGATTCCCCGGCTCTGTTCATCAGAGGCTGAAGCAATCTCGCCCATGATATCGGTGACGCGAGTGACCGCCCCGACGATATCGTTCATGGTTTCACCGGCGGTGCCCACCAGCTGTGAACCGCTATTGACGCGGTTGACCGAATCTTCAATCAATCCTTTGATCTCTTTGGCGGCCTGGGCACTGCGCTGTGCCAGATTACGCACTTCACCCGCCACCACGGCAAATCCACGCCCCTGTTCACCCGCACGTGCGGCTTCAACCGCGGCGTTGAGTGCCAGAATATTGGTCTGGAACGCAATACCGTCGATCACGCTGATAATGTCGGCGATCTTTTTCGAACTGCCTGCAATGTCATGCATGGTACGCACCACGCCATCGACCACTTCTCCGCCTTTACGTGCCGTATCGGAAGCGCTCAGTGCCAACTGCGATGCCTGACGGGCATTCTCCGCATTTTGTTTCACGGTAGCGGTCAACTGCTCCATGCTGGCTGCCGTCTGCTCCAGCGAGGCCGCTTGCTCTTCGGTACGCGCAGAGAGGTCGTTATTACCCGCTGAGATTTCACTCGCCCCGGTAAAGATGGCATCGGAACCGTCACGCACGTTGCTGACGGTACGCACCAGCGACTGCTGCATCTCATGCAGGCTGGCCGCCAGCTGGCTCATCTCATTGCGCCCTTCCACCGTGATGTTCTGCGTCAGATCGCCAGAAGCGATATGGCGAATATGCCCCAACAGCTGATGCAGCGGTTGGATCAGCACGCTACGCAAGCCAAACCAGCAGCCAACAATGACAAACACCACCACCAGCGCAACAAACGCCAGCAACCACATCATGGTGTGGAAAGCGCGCTGGTTCTGCGCCACACCTTCCGCCGCCAGAACGCTCTGTGCGGTGCGCCACTCGGCATAAGTCGCTTTCATCTTCACCTGTTTGGCTTCGATATTCTGATCAAACATACCTTGCAGGTCGTTAGCTTTTAGACGATCCAGCATCGCTTTTAAGCCATCGTTAAACGCCGCGTAGTCCGCTTCCAGTCGGTCGCGCAACGCGTCCGGTAAGCCTGGCGTGCCCGGCAGATCGTAATAACGCTGATAGTGCCCTGCGGCGACATCCAGCTGTTTTTCCGTCTGCGCAATCAGCGCCTGAAGCTGACCGCCGTTGGACTGTGCCGCCATAGTGCCCTGCATGCGCAGCATGGCGCGGTTCAATACGGTACGGGTCTGGTTGAGCTCAATCCAGGCATCGGACATCGCGCCAACGTTATTGGTGGAGGTCTGCGCGACGGCAAACGCCTCTTTATCTTTCTGTAAGGCAGACCAGAACAGCCCGCCCGACAGTAACTGCAAAGCGCCAAACACCAGCAAGACGGTGATAAGGCTGGTGACGACATTAATTCGTTTTAACATGGGTTCTCCAGAGGATGATGCGTTTCGGCTTCCGCTGTTATCGACCGCAGTTGTTAAAATTTGAGGGGCTTTAACGGCTTTTACGAAATATAATTCTGCCAATAAGTTTCTTTACAGAGTTTTATAACTAAAGAAATTGTCATTAAAAAAAATGCGCCTTTACCGCAGGAGCGATAAAAGCGCATCGTGGTTATCTATTCTTAGCCAGGCTATAACCTGCCGTCTGTAGGGTGCGGCACTTGTGCCGTCCGCCTACTCCCGCAATCGGTTAGAAGGTTTCCCAGTTGCTGTCACTTACAGGTGCAGTCACGGCCTTACGCGGCGCACTTAACACCGGTGGCGCAATCTGTGGATGACGAACCACAGCGCCGGCCACTGCAGGCTGTGCTGCGCGCGCAACCTTGAACACCGCCACAGACTGGCTCAGGCGGCTGGCCTGCTCTTCCAGTGAGGCGGCTGCGGCGGCAGACTCTTCCACTAGCGAAGCATTCTGCTGTGTCACGCGATCCATTTCGGTGACCGCCTGGCCGACCTGGTCGATACCGCGACTCTGCTCATCCGATGCAGAAGCGATCTCGCCCATAATGTCGGTTACACGCGTCACCGCACTGACGATTTCACTCATGGTGTCACCCGCCGTGCCCACCAGCTCAGAGCCGCTGTTGACACGACTTACCGAGTCTTCAATCAGGCTCTTAATCTCTTTCGCGGCTTGTGCACTGCGCTGTGCCAGGTTACGAACTTCACCCGCGACCACGGCAAAACCACGCCCCTGCTCACCGGCACGGGCCGCTTCAACCGCCGCGTTTAGCGCCAGAATATTGGTCTGGAAAGCGATGCCATCAATCACACTGATGATATCGGCAATTTTCTTCGAGCTACCGGCGATATCGCTCATGGTACGCACGACGCCAGCCACCACATTGCCGCCCTTCTGTGCCGTTTCGGACGCGCTGAGTGCCAGCTGCGATGCCTGACGGGCATTTTCGGCGTTCTGTTTCACCGTGGCGGTGAGCTGCTCCATGCTGGCTGCGGTCTGCTCCAGCGATGCAGCCTGCTCTTCAGTGCGCGCAGAAAGATCGTTATTACCCGCAGAGATTTCACTGGCCCCTGTGAAGATGGCGTCAGAGCCATCACGCACGTTGCTGACAGTGCGCACCAGCGACTGCTGCATATCATGCAGACTGGTCGCTAACTGCGTCATCTCATTGCGACCTTCTATCGCGATAGTCTGCGTCAGATCGCCCTGCGCAATATGTTGGATGTGTTGAATATTGTCGTTGAGCGGTTTAATCAATACCTTGCGTAAACCCACCCAGCACAGCGCAATCACGGCAATCACCACCACCATTACCGCACCCAGCAACCACATCATATGTTCGTAAGCTGACACGTTGGCTTGCACACCGGCTTCGGTCAATCGATCCTGATCGGCACGCCACTGGCTGTAATCTTTCAGGAACGCACTCTGGCTTGGTGCCACCGGCACTTTACCCGCCAGCACCAGATCTTTCGCCAGCAGCGCGTCCTGCATCTGCCTCAGTGCACTGGCATAAGCGCTGTAAGTCTGATCCATATGCTTATTCAGCTCGACATCCTGTCCTGGTGTATCTGGCGTTGCTTTGAACAGTTGGTAATTGTCCGCTGCACTTTTCTGAAACGCCTTGCTGTCGTCATACAGGCCAGCAATATCCGGCTCAGAACCGTTCAGTTTGCTGGTGGCCATACGCAACTGAATGCGGGTCAACACCACACGGCTCTGGTTGAGGCTCATGTAGGCATCGTTGATAGCAGCCGTATTATTACTCGCCAGCTGTGAAACGTTGAAACTGTTTTTGTCATCACTCAGCGCTTTGAAAAACAGTGAGCCGGATGCCAGTTGCAGAAAACCAAACACCAATAGCACCAGCAATAAACTGGTGACAACACGGATTCTTGTAAACATAGTTTGCCCTGGAAAAAGAAGAAAAATGACGCAGTTCAGTTATCGACCCATGGCGAGGAATATTGAGAGTAAATGCGGGGGCTTTTGGATTTTTTTTGTTGAATTACAAGTAATTAATTTAGGTTGGTGATGATAACGGGCCACAGAGATGCGGCCCGTTTGGGGCATTACGCGCTACGCAGTGTATCCACCAGCGCCATCTCTTCGCTGCTCAGCAGCTTTTCAATGTCGACCAGAATCAGCATACGCTCACCCAGCGCACCCAGACCGGTCAGGTATTCAGTGGACATGGTCACCGCGAATTCCGGTGCCGGGCGAATCTGATCCTGCGTCAGAGACAGCACGTCAGACACGCCATCCACCACGATACCGACCACACGGTGTTCGAGATTCAGGACGATCACCACGGTGTTTTCGTTGTATTCCACATCCTGCTGCGCAAACTTCACGCGCAGATCGATGATAGGCACGATCACGCCACGAAGGTTGGTCACGCCTTTGATGAATTCCGGTGTGTTGGCAATGCGCGTTACCTGATCGTAACCACGAATCTCCTGCACTTTCAGAATATCGATGCCGTACTCTTCGTCACCCAGGGTGAAAACTAAGAATTCCTGGCCCACGGTTTCGCCAGCGATTTTGGTCACGGTTGCCATGTCAGTCATTTTTTTGCCCTTTAATTATCTATTACGCTGCGGCACCGGCCACACGCTTTTCACGGTTCAACGATTGCAGTGCAGAGACATCCACAATCAGCGCCACGCTGCCATCGCCGAGAATGGTGGCAGCAGAAATGCCCGGCACTTTGCGATAGTTGCTTTCCAGGTTCTTAACCACCACCTGATGCTGACCAATCAGTTGATCGACCAGCAGTGCATAACGGCGGCCTGCGCTTTGCAGAATCACCACAATGCCTTGGGTGGCATCGGTTTTGGCGTTCTGTACTTCAAACACATTCCATAGCTCAACCAGCGGCAAGTATTCGCCACGCACTTCCAGCACACGCTCGCCACCGGCCAGCGGTTTCAGTTCTTCTGCGGTAGGCTGCAGTGATTCCATCACGGCGTTCAGCGGCAGAATGAAGACCTCATCTGCAACGCGGACTGACATGCCGTCCAGAATCGCCAGCGTCAGCGGCAGCAGGATGCGGATGGTGGTGCCTTTGCCTTGCTTCGAGGAGATCTCGACGTGTCCGCCCATCTCCTGAATATTACGCTTCACCACGTCCATACCCACGCCACGACCGGATACATCGGTGACCTGTTCAGCGGTTGAGAAGCCAGGCGCGAAGATCAACATGCCGACCTCTTCATCGCTCATGTTTTCGCTGACCGGCAAGCCTGAAGACATGGCCTTGGCCAGAATACGCTCGCGGTTCAGTCCGGCACCGTCATCAATCACTTCGATGCAGATGTTGCCGCCTTGGTGTTCCGCTGACAGCGTCAGGTTACCGACGCCCGTTTTGTTAGCAGCCAGACGTTTCTCTGGGGTTTCGATGCCGTGGTCAAGGCTGTTACGTACCAGGTGCGTTAACGGGTCGATGATGCGTTCAATCAGGCTCTTATCCAGTTCGGTAGAGCTGCCAAGCAGCGTCAGTTCCACTTCTTTACCCAATTTGCTGGCCAGATCGCGCACCAGACGTGGGAAGCGACTGAAGACATACTCCATTGGCATCATACGAATCGACATCACGGACTCTTGCAGATCGCGGGCGTTACGCTCCAGCTGACCCATGCTATTCAGCAGGTCGCCGTGTGCCACCGGGTCCAGTGCGCCTGAACGCTGCGCCAGCATAGATTGGGTAATCACCAATTCGCCTACCAGGTTGATCAACTGATCGACCTTCTCAACTGCAACACGGATGCTGCTGGATTCGCTGGCTTTTGCCGGTGCGGCCGCGCGTTTCGCTTCGCGTTTAGCGGGCGGCGTAATATCTGTCACGGTGGCGGTTTGTACTGGTGCCGGTGCGGCTTCCGCCACGGCTGAGGCCTCGGCTACTGCGCCTTCCGGGAACTGGATTTGCGCTTCATCCAACACGAAGCACAGCACCGCGACGATGTCATCTTTGCCCACGCCATCAACGGTGGCTTCCAGCGTGTTCGCGCCCTTCACTACGTTGCTGACGGTACCCAAGTTGCCAAGCTCTTCCAGCATCAACTCAGGCTCTTTCTCTTTCAAATCCACCAGTTTTAAGCGCAGACCGGCCGCTGCAACAGGGGCGGCGATTTCCACCACTTCGGCCACTTTCGGTGCTTCCGGCGCTATGCCTTTGGCTTCCAGCGCCAACTGACGCAGTGCTTCGCAGATGTATTTAAAGCTTTCTGCATTCGGTTCCTGCGCCGTTTTATAGGCATCGAGCTGTTCTTGCATAATATCTTTGGTTTCCAAAAACAGGTTGATGATGTCGGTGCTCAGCTGCATTTCGCCGCGGCGCGCACCATCCAGAATGTTTTCCAGGATGTGGGTGGTTTCCTGTAAAACCGTAAAGCCAAATGTACCGGCTCCGCCCTTGATGGAGTGGGCGGCGCGGAAGATGGCATTCAACTGCTCGGAATCGGGCTCCTGGGGATCCAATCCCAACAGGTGTTGCTCCATATCCGCTAACAGCTCATCGGCTTCATCAAAAAACGTCTGGTAAAAATCGCTGATGTCCATGCTCACGGGATCACCTCGGCTGTGAGGGTTGGTCTGGTGTCACCGCGCTCGCCGCTGGCTTATCCGCTGGAGCAGGTGTCACCACGTTGGTCGGCGCTGCCGGCTTCGCGGTTGAACCTGCCGGTGCAGTGGAGGCTGCCGGGCCGGTGGGTGCGGTAATGTCGGGAATAATTTGTGCCGGGTCAGTTACCTGCGCGGCATCGCTCTCAGAGTTCTCTTTTTCAATCGCAGCCTGGGTGTCGTGGTTCAACACCAGCAGACTGATACGGCGGTTTACGGCGTCATTTGAACCACGGTTTTTCAGCTTCATGGTGTCGGCCATGCCAACGACACGCAGCATTTTTCCACCATCCAGACCGCCGATAACTAACTCACGCCGCGAAGCATTGGCACGATCGGCAGACAGTTCCCAGTTGCTATAGCCACGATCGCCATTAGCGTACTGGAAATCGTCGGTATGACCCGCCAGGCTGATTTTGTTAGGGATATCGTTCAACACCGGGGCGATAGCACGCAAGATGTCACGCATATAAGGCTCCACCTCCGCACTACCGGTTTTAAACATCGGACGGTTTTGGCTATCGATAATCTGAATGCGTAGCCCCTCTTCCACCATATTGATGATTAAATGCGGGCGCAGTGCCTTCAGACGTGGGTCGGCTTCGATGAGTTGGTCTAATTTTTCGCGCAAGCGATTCAGACGAATCTCTTCCAGCTTCTTCTTCTGCGCATCCATATCGACCACTTTTTTCACTTCACCGTCTTTACGCGTTGGGTCGTCACCGCCACCCGGAATCGGGCTTTCACTGTCGCTGCTGCGCTGCCCGCCGGTTAATGCCACTTTCAGCGGCGTGCGGAAGTATTCAGCTATCTGGATCAACTCTTTTGGGCTGGAGATCGAGAGCAGCCACATCACCATAAAGAACGCCATCATCGCCGTCATAAAGTCGGCATAGGCAATCTTCCACGAACCGTGGCTGCCATGGTGACCTTTATGTTTGCGCTTTTTAACCAGCACAATGGGGCGATTGCCTGCCTTCATGAGTTCTGATCCGAAGTCTGTTTCGCTGGGTTTTTGGCGTTACGTACGTGCTCTTCCAGTTCTGAGAACGAAGGACGCTCAGCGGAGTACAGCGTTTTACGTCCAAATTCGACCGCAATTTGCGGGGCATAACCATTCAGACTGGAAAGCAGAGTCACTTTGACGCATTGCATCATCTTGGTGGTTTCAGCACACTTCTGACGGAGTACCGACGCCAGTGGAGAGATAAAGCCGTAAGCGAGCAAGATACCGAGAAACGTTCCCACCATGGCATGAGCCACCAGCGCACCTAATTCCGCAGCAGGACGATCAGCGGAAGCCAGCGCATGGACCACGCCCATAACGGCTGCGACGATGCCAAAAGCCGGTAATCCATCCCCCATGGCTGAGATACTTTGTGCCGGCACTTCACACTCGTGCTCATAGGTTTCAATCTCTTCGTCCATCAATGCTTCAATTTCAAAAGCATTCATATTCCCGCTGACCATTAATCGTAAATAATCGGTAATAAAATCCACCAACTGTTTATCGGCCAAAATACGCGGATAGTTAGCAAAAATTTCACTCTGGCTGGGATCTTCAATATCACGTTCTAATGACAACATGCCCTGCTGGCGTGATTTTGCCATCAGGCGATAAAGCAGAGCCATTAAATCCATGTATACAGATTTGTTATATTTCGAGCCGCGCATTAACAAAGGCAGCGCTTTTAACGTTTTTTTGATCGACTTGCCATTATTACCCACCAAAAAGGCACCAATACCGGCCCCGCCGATAATGATCAGTTCAGCAGGTTGATAAAGTGCACCTAAATGGCCACCGACCATCATATAGCCGCCCAACACGGAGCCGACGACCACGATATAACCCAGAATAATCAGCACAAAAAATCCTTACGTCCGTAACGTGTTGGTAGAAGTTAAGCCAGAGAGCCGCAGGTGTTATTCGGTGATCGTGGGCAAAAAAAAGCAGCGGGATTAACCGCTGCTGGATGCTTTCCACGATGCGAACAAATTTAAACGGCGCGTTTAACCTGTTCATCCAGCAGTTGTGGAAAGGTATCGGCAGAATCTGCAGAAAGTTTACGTCTTTTTACGGCACGCGATGGCGGCTGGCACAAGCTACAAACAAAGCTGCCCACCGGCTGATGCGCGTGGTTAATAAAGCTACCTCCACAGCATTTGCAGTCGGACAGTTCCAGCATGCCACTTTCAACGAATCGCACCAGGGTCCATGCGCGCGTTAGCGCCAACAGCGGGCCCTCGTCCGATTGCGGACATTGCTCAAGATACAGGCGATACGCCTTGATAACGGCTTCAACACCATTGCTCAGCCCGGTCTTCAACAAAAACTGCCAGGCATTACAGAACATGGATGCGTGAATATTTTGTTCCCAGGTCATGAACCAGTCGGTAGAGAATGGCAGCATACCCTTCGGTGGTGGCGCACCACGCAGCTCTTTGTACAGTTTAATCAGGCGACCACGGCTCAGCTGGGTTTCACTTTCCAGCATCTGCAGTCTCGCGCCCAATGTAATCAGCTCCATAGCAAGCTGAATATCGCGCGCTTCCTGAACAATACTTTTTTCGGTCATTACACCGCCCTCTTCTTCGCAGAAGCATCATCTTTCGAGGCGCTTCGCAGTAAACGGCTGGATAATAAAATACCGGTGTGGATTTGCTGCAAGTCATCCACGCGTGACTCTTGCGTCAAACGATTAATATGATTGTGATCAGTAAAGCGGAACTGGCAAACCAATTGGTTGGTTTCTGCTAACTTCACCATTTCCGGCAAAGTTAATTGCGACAATGCATCTGCCATCGATTCATCGATGCCTAAACGAAACATTGCTGAAGCTTTTTCCTGGTTAATTAAACGCTGAGCAAGAAGCAAATATGACAAATTGATGTCATATATATGTTTTAGTAATTCTGATGTACCCATTTTTTTCCATCCTGATAGACGCGACACATATACGGCCACAGAATTAAAGTTTCTATGGTTCGGGTTGCTGGTTGGTAAATCTAAAGATGGCAAAAAATAATCAGGCAAAGCCAACGTGTACTGAACTGTTTCACTTCCCGCCGGGACACTGATCAGTAGTAGTCAAAACTCCAGGCCATTCTTTTCTTGAGTTGTAACCATCTTCCGTGACGTCTGCTTACAGTTTTTTAAGACTAATCCGAAAACAACGCAAATCTATATCGTCTGATTTCTACATACAACGTGAGTGGCGCGAAATTTTAGATAAAGTGTGATCTAAGTCACACTTTTAAGGCAAATTTTTTCCTGGAAGCTTCAGGATTGCTTTTCTGTTGTGCGTTTTTTAAGCAAATTTGAATTGTTTCGCTAATATTTCACGGCTAAACAGAAGGTTTTAGCCTCTGCGGAATATTGTCATTACAATGCGATCTTTTATCTGTCACGTTGTGTTTATATTGCTATAACGAACCAAAAATCAGAAAAAACACAGAATAAAACTCCAACCCAGCCTAAAACTAATCGCTTTTAAATTAATCACTTACTGGGAATATTGCTGCAGGACATTAACAGGAGGTCGATAGCGAAGCGTGAAGACTGAGCGCAGCCTGCCTGGGAACTGTTAGGTCTTTGTAGGGAGTGTTTAGTGAACGGCAGTGGATGTAACAGTGCGTTACATTAGAGAAACGAATGAATTGAGGATTTTACGTATTGATGTAACCAAACTATCGGCCTGGCCAACCAAATCTTTAGGGTTGAGATGAAAAAAAAGCTTTTTGAGGGTCTGATTGCACGGTTTTTAACCAAAATGTGCGCTTTTAACTGTGGTCTCAGGCAGTTAACGCATCATAAAAAGCAAACGATTGCGTGGATTAATAATGGGGTGTGGAAACGGTGCGCATCCCTGCGCACCTGACAATTAGGCTAACTTTGGAAAGGTGGCGACCTTGTTGGCGGTTCCGTGATCGTCACTGCGCACTGGCAATGTGTTTAAATCCTCAAGAAAGCTCTCACGCCAGTGAGTGATATCTTGCTTGCGCAGCACTGCCATCATGTCGTTATAACGCGAGATACGCTCGGTGCGTGGCATCGTCAATGCCCGGTCCATGGCGGCTGCCACTTCATCCCGATCGTAAGGATTAACGATAAGTGCCGATGTCAGCTCATTTGCCGCACCCGCGAATCGTGACAGCACCAGTACGCCAGGATCGTCCGGGTCCTGCGCCGCCACATACTCTTTAGCGACCAGGTTCATCCCATCACGTAATGGCGTCACCAAGCCGACATCCGTCAGGCGGAAGATTTTCATTAACAAGCGACGGTCAAAGTGCTGATTCAGGTAATAGAGCGGCGTCCAGCCCAGGGTGCCGTATTTACCGTTGATACGCCCGGCTTCGGTTTCCAATTGATGACGAATATCCTGATAAGCCTGTACGTCACCTCGTGAGGTGGGCGCAATTTGCGAATAACGGATATTGCCGCGATGCTGCGGGAAATTCTCCAGCAGCGCTTCATAAGCCTGAAAACGCTCAGGCAAGCCCTTGGAGTAATCCAGACGTTCACTGGCAATAATATTCTGTAAGTCCCCCAGCTCACGCTTCATCGCGGCCATTTTCGGCGGCAAGGGCCCTTCTGCCATCTCTTTAATGCTGTCAGGCTCAATCCCAATCGGATAGACCTCAGTCATAAAGGTATTGCCGAAGGCACGGTGTTTCTTCTCGCCTTTATTCTGCAACTGCGTTAACTGGCTCAAGCTGTCGAGGAAAGCCACGCGATCGGATTCTGTCTGGAAACCCAGCAAGTCGTAGTCGCAAAGCATTTCCAACAATTCCTGATGTGTCGGCAACGCATTGAAGATTTCAGGCGTCGGGAACGGGATATGCAGAAAGAATCCGATACGGTTATTGATGCCCAGTTTGCGCAGCTCTGCGGCAAACGGTAGCAGGTGGTAATCATGCACCCATAAAACGTCATCGGGTTGCAGCAGCGGTTTCAGACGCTGCGCCAGCAAGGTATTAACGCGGCAATAACCCTCCCACGCTTCACGCTGAAATTGCACTAAATCGAGACGATAGTGGAATGCCGGCCAGATGACCGTATTGGAAAACTGGCAATAGTACTGATCATAATCGTTTTGATTGAGCGGGAGGGACGCATAAGTAATGCCATCATGTTCGACCTGCGAAAGTTCATCTTGCTCTTCCCCTGAGAACTCACTGATCTCCCCATTCCAGCCAAACCACAAGCCTCCGGTATTGTGTAATGCATCCATAATGCCTACTGCGAGCCCCCCCGCGCTGGCTTTGCTCCCATCCGGAATGGCAATACGGTTAGATACGACGACTAAACGACTCATAACCTTGACTCCTTACCGACGATGTCATGTTCTAGTTGTAATAATAGTTGCGCCAGCCACTGCCATACCGCATCAACACTGTTGAGACGGTAGCGCGCGTGACTGGCGCCTTCTCCGACTTTGACAGAGATGCCCTGCATGGCGTTCACTGCGATAAATCCTTTTTCGTCTGTCAGATCGTCACCCACAAATACCGGAATGCGCCCGATAAAGGGTGGCTCCTGCATAAACTCACGCACGGCGGCACCTTTATCGATGCCTTGCGGTTTCAACTCCACCACGCACTTGCCGGGCTGTAACGCCAGTGCAGGAAAGCGTGTCACGGCGTCTTCCGCCAGCTGCATGATCGATTTTTCATAGTCCGGTGCGTTGCGATAATGCAGGGCAAACGCCATCCCTTTCACCTCCAGCAAGGTACCCGGCCACTGATCTAGCGCCTGCTGCAACTCGATTTGCAGCGTTTGTGCAATGTCACCCGGCAATGTTTGTCGGTGCATTCGCCCACTGGCATCACGCCGCTCCGCACCGTGAACACCGGCGGCAGGTGCTTCCAGTGGTGCCACCAGTGCATCCAGTTGCGTAATGGGACGGCCGGAAACTAACGCCAACGCGCCGTGGCTCAAATTGGAGATTTGTTGCAGATGCTGACGCACTGATGCGGGAATGGAAACGAGTTCGGGCTGCGATTGAATCGCCGCCAACGTACCGTCGACATCAAAAAAGAAGGCATAAAGTCCACCTCTTAACGACGGCAAGATAGTGTTCTGGTTAACCGCAGGGGTCACGTCTCCTCCTGTATTTTGGCTGCAACAGGATGTTCGGAGTCAGGCTGGGTGTTTTTCAGTCCAGGAAGGTGAAATGGATCACGGGACTGAATGCGAGGAGATTTTGTCGATAACAGGGCAATTCGCTAGGTAACTCTCCACAAACAAACAACTTTATCGTATTCACTGCAACCTGACTGCGAACATCGTCAGCATTAAGTGTAGACCGGGATCACAGTTTTGCCAGGCACACAGGGTTTATTCGCCATTTAAGGTACAGTTTCGTGCCTTTCAGCGGCAAAAAATCAAGACA
Source organism: Type-D symbiont of Plautia stali (assembly GCF_001485335.1). Classification (NCBI taxonomy): domain Bacteria; kingdom Pseudomonadati; phylum Pseudomonadota; class Gammaproteobacteria; order Enterobacterales; family Enterobacteriaceae; species Type-D symbiont of Plautia stali. The sequence continues at coordinate 24,997 of NZ_BBOC01000031.1, forward strand.
GCCTCTTTTATACGCTTCGCTTGGGTTTGCCTTTATTACCAGATTTTCCTCACTTGCATCCGCGCCGCCGATTAGCATATGGTGCGTCTACCGCGCGTGTTAAGGCGGAAATAAGGCCGGAAAAGGCCTATATCTGCGTCATTTGACGCCTTCAGGCAGGCATTCAGGAAGATGAGAATCCGATCAAGTTCACATTTTGGTGATGTTATGGCAGGTGGCTGCTGATGATCCCTCAGAGCTACAGTCAGCGCGTCCATTTCTATTACTGCATTCTGGTGGCGCTGAAAATCAATGCCAAATCGCGTAAATCAGGCGGCGTGCGCGGCAAGAATAATTTTTTGCTGAAATGGCTGCGCAACGCGCAGAACAACACCATTTTTCACCCCGATATCACCAGCGAAATTGAGTGGCTGCGCGGCAAAATTATCAGTGCTGGCCCGGACGCCGATTTAGAACCAATGCTGCAATACGTCTATGACACCGCGAAACGCGCAGAGACCATGCGATTAGGCTCGTAAACTCCCCTACGTAACTCTACCTGGTTGCCCAGGTAATCAACCGAATTTTTCCCGCGCCCTGCCTTTTCTATGATGCGTTCTCTATTAACAAGGGAACGGATTCATATGAAACTCAAAGCATTTATCTTTGGCCTGCCGATGTTCATGGCTGCAGGAACAGCCGCTGCATCCGACACCAGCGAAGGCTACTACGCTTCCGCAAAATATCTGCAGAGCCAACAACGCGCGAAAGAGATGGATACCAGCGCACGTCCTGGCGTGGGGCAGTTTGTGGCAGGCAATGAAAAGGCCAGCAATGCGGCAGCAGCACTCGCAGCGGGTTATCAATGGGGTAACGGCTGGCGTACAGAAGGCGAATATACCTTTGGTCAGAAATCTGAGTTCACCAGCGGTTCATCCACGTTTGCCACCAGCTATAACCATCTGCAAACTGACGTCCAGCGCCTGATGCTCAACGTGTATCGTGATTATCAAATCGGCTATAACGTGGCGCTGTACGGTACGGCGGGCGTGGGTGTCAGCAAGATTAAAGCGGGCGGCTGGCAGGGCAACACCTCACGTCAATATGCTTCCACCACCCAAAACAACCTGACTTACAGCATCGGCGCTGGCATCAGTTATACCCCGATTGAGCAGATCAGCCTGGACCTGGGTTATCGCTATGTGGATATGGGCAAAATTGAAAGCGGTTACAACACTTTCGCTAATGCCCGTGGGTTAAAAGATGAGCAGATGAAGGCCCAGCTGGTGGAAAACCAGTTTGTGCTGGGTGCTCGTTATTTATTCTGATATCCGTTACCAGACCCTGTCGGACGCATCGGCGGGGCTGGTTTTCTCTGTGTTCCGCTAACACCCCGCGCCGATTCAGCATTTCACCAACAGAAATGTTACGTGTTCTGTGTAACAATGTGGTCATAATGTAAAAATAACACATTGAAAAGCCAGCATATGGAGCCTCCAGCTGCGCCAGCATAAACACGGGACATCTGATATGAATTTCACCATACGCAAAGCTCACGCCGAGGATGCGCAACTGCTCCATCAGTTGGGACGCATGACTTACAGCGCCCATTTCAAACATATGTGGGTTTCGGCCGACGAGATGGATGCGTTTATCGATAAAGAATATGGGCTGGCCGTGTTACACAGCAGTCTTGCGGCAGAAAATGAAAGCTGGCTGATTGCCGAGACCGATCACCCCGTGGGCTTCGCTAAAGTAACCTGGAATTCGCCCGTCCCCGATTCTGGCATGACCGGAGCGATGCTGAATAAGCTCTATCTTAATCCTGACCAGACCGGTAAAAACTACGGCAAAATCATGTTTGAGAGCATCATCCGTGAGGCCCGTGACAAGCGCGAAGGTTACATGTGGCTGGAAGTGATGGCGGAAAATGTGCGCGCCCGTAAATTTTGGGAAGCCTTTGGCATGCAGCACATCAAAGATATTCCGTTTGTCACCGCCTCGCAGCGAAGCACGCTGCAAATTCTGGGCATGGTGATCTAATCCCTCTGTTGGCGCTGCGAGTCTGATATTGCTGCGCCATCCCTCCCTTACCACTTATTCAGGTTTGTTATAACGATATAATCAGTTTTTCTTTTAAGCCTCTCCTCCGCATCATAACTGCAACACAGGAGGCGTTATGGCTGATATTACTCTTCAAAAACACTCACACGGCATCGCGCATTTTGCGCCCGGTTTGCTGCTTACCGCTGTTATTGCACTGGCAACTGCATGGTTCGGCAACGTACCTTCGGTGGCGCAACTCGGCTTAGGTGCGCTGACGCTGGCGATTATCGGCGGGATTATCTTGGGCAACACCCTCTACCCCACCGTGCACGGTCAGTGTGATGCTGGCGTGCAGTTTGCAAAACAGAAACTGCTGCGTCTCGGCATTATTCTTTACGGCTTTCGGCTGACTTTTCAGCAGGTGCTGGATGTGGGTGTAAGCGGTGTCGTCATTGATATCCTGATGTTAACCAGTACCTTTACCCTCGCCTGCTGGCTGGGGCGTAAGATACTGAAACTGGATCGTGAAACCGCGTGGTTGATTGGTGCGGGCAGTAGCATTTGTGGTGCCGCTGCGGTACTGGCAACTGAGCCGGTGATCAAAGCCGAATCATCCAAAGTGGCCGTCGCGGTGGCGACCGTGGTGATCTTTGGTACCGTGGCGATTTTCCTTTACCCGCTCATCTGGCATAGCGTCTCTCCGCTGCTGCCAGGTGTCAGTCTGAGCGAATTTGGTGTTTACACCGGCTCAACCATGCATGAAGTGGCGCAGGTGGTTGCCGCTGGGCACGCCATCAGTGGGGAAACCGAGAACGCGGCAGTGATCGCCAAAATGTTGCGCGTGATGATGCTGGCGCCGTTCCTGGTGGTCATTGGCTTGATGATGCGTCGTACCTCACCCGTCACTGGCGGCGAGAAACAACGCATTACCTTCCCTTGGTTTGCACTGGCGTTTATCCTGGTGGCGCTGTTCAACTCTGCGCATCTGATCCCCGCTTCCGCTATTGCGATGATCAATCAACTGGATAACGTTTTACTGGCGATGGCGATGGCCGCTCTCGGCCTGACGACCCATATCAGTCAGTTGAAAAGAGCCGGTTTACGCCCGCTGCTGTTAGGGCTGATGCTGTTTATCTGGCTGATTGTTGGTGGCGGTGCGATTAACCTCGCGGTGCATCACTTCTTGGGGTAACCCATATCAGGAGCGGGGGAGAAGAGTATTTTCATGTCGGTGCGCATCAATGCGCACCCAACGAAAAACCACATCCATTCTTGTAGAGTCGCCATTAATGGCGACCGATTATTGCTCAACGTTCACGCTATTCTCCCCTTACTGGCGAAAATGTTTGCGCGAGTAGATGGCGGTTTGCCTGCGGCTTTTAATGCGGAATTTGGCATGCGAAATCACCGTCATCCACTTCGGATCGACCTTATTGGTCAGATAGATATTTAACTCGCTCAACAACGCTTCCCATTGTTTAGCCTGCCAGATTTTATCGCTACCGAGCGTCTCTTTCATTTGTTGAATAAGGTGATCCACTCTGGTTTTCACTTCGTTCAATGTTTCTCCAGCCTGATGGGCTGCCGCTAATTTCCGGATCTCGGTGGCGTAATAATTGATATCGATTTCGTTCTCGCGCACGCGAACCTCTGCTTATTATTGGTCCATTTTATTACAATAACTCAACTACTCGGGTTAACATAATCGGCAGAACCTTTCGCCGCTTCGCTATTATCACACATTCGTTGTTTTATTCTGCGGCACAGCGCAATGCTGAGGTCACGATGAAATAAAAATGCCGCCCATCAATGGCGGCTTAAGTGCATTTTCGGAAAACCTTGAAACTGGGTTTCATTATTTTTTCGAATTCCTTACGTAATACTGAAACTCACGCTATCTGAGCGCCAAGCCTCGACTGGCGTGCCTTGCGGCAGTTCTGACTTACGCTTTTATGGTGAACGCTAATTCGCTGAGCTTTTGATATTCCTTCGCCAGTTTTTTGAGTTGCGTTGCACGCATCTTATCTGCTCGTGCCAACGCCTCCTCTTCGGTCAACTGAAACTCTTTTTTCTTAAAAAACTGCTCAAAGTTATACTCACGGTCGCGCTGCTGTACAAATACGTCGCCGTCATTTTTAAGCTCACCTTCCGCGATGTAGATGCCCCGGGTTAATGCATATTTTGTTATATAGGCTTTTGTCATACTGTCCTCTCATCATTCTACATCTGATAATTAAAGCAAAAATGCCCATTTTTTTACAGCCCTGACTAAAATTACGGGTCATTCCTGGATTCCCTCTACATTATTTTCTACTCATCTTCTTCTGGTTTAGCAAATCTACTTTGCAACAGGCAAGTCAACATATCGGGTCGTGTAAGCCGGAGATAACATCTCGCGTTTCATCGACCAGGCTTTCTGTATCCCTTGTCCAGCAAACCAAAGATGACCTTTTCCTTTTTATTGATGTCATCTATCACATGCATCAGTGCTTCACTGTTGGCCTGCGGCTGGATGCGATCAAACAGGTCCAGTTGCGCGATGCCCTGACTGTAAAAGTCACCCAACATGACGCCTGCTTTCATATAGCGACATCCTTCCCGCCAGATACGATCTAATGCTTCCAGAGCAACACGAATAATGTCGCGTGTGTCATTAGTCGGCGTCAGCAATGAGCCAATTGCCTGATTACCGTAAAATACTTCACCTTCAGCATGGGGACTGGTGCGAATAAACACGCCAATCTGTCGGCAATACTGCCGCTCTCCACGCAGTTTTTCGGCGGCACGCACGGCATAGTTGCACACGGCCTCTCGCATATCGGCATAGTCAGTGATGCGCCCGGCAAAAGAGCGTGAGCTGATGATCTGCTGTTTGGTTGGCACAGCCTCTTCCAACTCCAGACAGGGCTCACCACGCAGTTCCCGCACGGTGCGCTCCAGCACCACATTGAAATGTTTGCGGATAACCCAGGTACTCTGCTCGGACAAATCTTTGGCAGTGATGATGCCCATGTCGTTCAGTTTTTTACTGATACGACGCCCGACACCCCATACCTCTTCCACCGGCACCAGTGCCAACAGTTTCTTTTGTCGTTCAGGGTTGGAGAGATCCAACACACCACCGGTTTTCGTCCATTTTTTTGCCGCATGGTTGGCCAGTTTGGCCAGGGTTTTGGTGGGCGCGATGCCTACCCCAACCGTCAAATGCGTCTCGCGTTGGATTCGTTCACGGACTTCCCGGCCAAACTCTTCCAGCACACAGCAATTACGCACCCCCGTGAGGTTCATAAACGCTTCGTCAATCGAGTAGATCTCAACAGCAGGCGCCATCTCTTCCAGTATCGTCATCACGCGTAGGCTCATGTCCGCATAGAGCGCATAGTTAGAACTGAACACATGCACGTTATGGCGACGTAGCTCATCTTTGATTTTGAAATAGGGGCCGCCCATACCAATCTTCAACTTTTTGGCCTCAGCAGAACGCGCGATGACACAGCCGTCGTTGTTGCTTAACACGATCACCGGCTTGCCTTTGAGATCGGGTCTAAACACCGTCTCACATGAGGCATAGAATGAGTTCACATCCACCAGCGCGAACATTATTTTTTCAACGTTTTGATGACATGTTGCACAACTCCAAAGATCTCAAACTGGTCTGGGTCAGAGACGGGAATGATGGCGTGTGCGGCATTCATCGGTTTGAGATGCAGGTAAGGCTTCAGCATCAACTGCTTCACCGTAAACTCACCGTCTATGGCGGCCACCACCACATCGCCCTGCTCTGCTCTTAGCGAGCTATCCACAATCAGCATATCGCCGTCACTGATCCCACCTTCAATCATCGAGTCACCGCTGACTTTAATGAAATAAGTTGCGCTGGGATGCGCGACGCAGAGGTCGTTGAGGTCAATACGCTGCTCAACGTAGTCCTGCGCTGGCGAGGGAAAACCACAGGGCACACGGCTGATAAACAAGGGCAAGCTGAGGATGGCGCGGATTTCCGCGGGCTGATAAAACACCATGATGATGGCCTTCAATAATACTGTATATAAAAACAGTATCACCAATCCCCTCGGTTTGATCAACTCAGATCTTGGGGGGTTGTGCAAACCGATTGGCAGGAAAGAAGATTTAGTTTGATCGGCGTTTGACAGTGGATTAACCACCATCCCCCACGGAACAGGCGGTGCCTTAGCGGGCACCGCCTGACGTCAGAGATAACGGTGTTAGAACTCCACGCTGGCGCTGAGCACCAGGTTACGTGTTTCGCCTTCCGCTACGCGCAGATTACCGCCGCTCGAGGTGTAATAATGCTTGTTAAAGATATTGTTGAGATTCAACTGCAGATGCGTTTTTTTACCCAATAGTTGGTTATCCCAGCCAATAAAACTGTCGGCAACGGTATATGCAGGCAGAGTAAAGCTGTTGCTTGGATCGCCCGTGCGCGTGCCCATATAACGCACCCCTCCGCCAAGACGGAAACTGCCCGGCAACAGATTTAAGTGCAGATTATGGCTTAAATAGACCGCCCCGGAATTTCGTGGTGCGTTTTGCAGACGGTTGCCATTATTCGTCGGGTCGGTTTTATCGTTAACAATTTTCGCCTGGTTGTAGCTGTAATTGGCGCTGATATCCCAGTCAGGCAAAATCTCGCCGTTCAGTTCTAGCTCAACGCCGCTGGAGCGGGCTTTATCCACGGCATAGGTTCCCTCGTTTAACGCTAAGGCAACATTGCGCTCATCGATACGGTAAAGCGCAACCGTGGCCAGCAGAGCTGGCGTCATCTGCCATTTACTGCCCACTTCATAGGTTGTGCCCTGTTCCGGTGCTTCGACATCACCGCTGTCATCCGGGTTAGTAGAAGGTGTAAACGATTTACTTAAGCTGCCATAGAAAGAGACGGTCGGTGTCAGCTTATAAATCAACCCGGTTTGCGGCAGGAACTTATTACCTTCGTCGCTGTAAGTCAGTGTGGAATTACTGCCTCTTGATTCACGTTGCTCATAATGCTGATAACGGGCACCGGCGACAGCAGTCCACTGCGAAGTCAGGTCAATACTGTCTTTAAAATAGACGGAACGATTGTGAATGCGGTTGAGCAGATTACTGTCAGCGGTTTTCTCCGTACTGCTGTCAGTGATGGTATCCAGGCCATAGACCGGGTTGCTCAGGGTGAAGTCGTTATTCTTTGTACCGTTATAAGCGTGAGCACGATAGGTTTGGTTCATTTCATAATCAGTGCCGACCACCAGATTATGCACCATGCCAAATATTTCTGGCGTACCAATGGCGTCCCAGGAAACATATTTTGTTTTATGATTAAAGCCACGGAACGCATCCGGACGCCGAGTGACAACACCGGTAGTAGTATTAATGGCGGTGGTGGTCATGGTGTTGCTGCTGTACTTACGTTGGTTCATACCCAGGGTTACGCGAGTCGACCAGGTATCATTAAACTGATAATCCCAATGGGTATTAAATGTCTGATTACGCCCCCACGCTCGGTTCGAATAATCATCCAGACGAGTTTTGTAGCCGATATCAATCGGTTTTCCATCAATAAATGCCGTACCACGGTCGTACGGAATATCGTATTGATAGCTTTCATAGCTGATATAAAAGCTGGCTTTATCGCCATACCATTGTAATGAAGGCGCCAGTAAATTGTGTTTTTCATTACCGTATCCACGCCAGTAGTTCTGCGCTTGCTTCTCAGCAATCAGACGAAAAGCAAAACCATTGCCCAGTGGTCCCGTAATATCAATATTTCCAGCCCCGCCGCCGGTGCTGTTGTAATGCCCACCGACAATGGTGTGCCAGTCATATTGTGGTTTTTTGCTGACGACATTAATCATCCCGCCGGGATTGAGAATACCGTATAACAGCGAGGAGGAACCTTTTAATACCTCGACATGATCCGTAGTCGCATCAAGATTAAGCCCCTGGCTGCTACGAATACCGTCACGGAAAACAGATCCATCAGAGTTTGAACCAAAGCCGCGACGAACAATGCCGTCTTCTGTCTGGCCCAATGTATTCGCTTGCGACGCACCACTGACAAAACGCATAGCGTCGGACACCGTAGTAGACTGATAATCTTGCAGCTGTTTTTGTGTCACGACACTGACTGACTGCGCTTCATTCAGTTTCGACGTCGGTGTTTTACTGGCGACGGAGGTGGTCGGGCTGGAGTATCCATTATCAGCTTGTACCGTTGGTTCAGCAGCGGTAACAGTAAGGGTATTATTATCATCAGCGGCAAAACTGCTGGCTGAAGATAATAATGCACCACTGTAAACCGCAAGCCATATTTTCCCCATGGAATGCTTGCGGCGCTGAGCGGATTTATATTGGCTCATTCTTGACTCTTATCCCCTGAAATTAACACAAACTGTTTTTTATGGTTTGACCCCATCCTGTCATGCTTCCGTCTGTGATTGAGCGGGGTTGCGTGATCGGCAGGTCCGGTATTTTTTTCGAAAAAATGCACATCCAAATGCAAGTGATAATCATTTCATCACGGTTTAATGTAGTAGTAAATATGAAACATTAGCCTTAACACTACAGAACTACGTCATTCATCTTCAGGAAAGAGTGGCACCAGCCATAAAAATAAAATCATTAAATTTCAGTTATTAATGCATTCATTTTTGACGTCTCGCCTCTACAAAGTTGAAAGTAGCAACATTATTCCATTCTATTTACCCCAGTGGAGTCACTACATTTCATTCACGAAAAAACACGGAAGTTAATGATTCTCATTGTCTTTTTGACAGTGATTGACTGGATATAGAAAGAACGCCGAATGCCGCACGGGAGTGAAAGCATCACGACAGATTCAGAGGGGCAAACGCCACTGCATGATGTTCATTGCCTGAAAATAGCGGCTGTCGTTAAACCCATAACGTTATAACGGGGCATCACCTAAGGCTTCAGCAATAAAATCCACAAAGCTGCGCACTTTAGATGGAATACGAATCGCGCTGGGATAAACCGCTTGCAGGGTGAGTTCAGTGGTGCGATATGTAGGCAGAAGGGTTATCAGCCTGCCCTGCGTTATATGTTCGCCAAACACAAAGCTTGGGCCGTACGCAATGCCTGTTCCAGCCAACGCGGCTTCAAGCAGCAGCTGGATGTTATTGGCCGTCATACGGCATGCGCCTTCAATACTGTGTGGCCGGCCTTGGGTGTCATAGATCGTCCAGTCACCTGTTGATACCGCCTGACTAAACGCCAGACGAGGCGCACGGGAAAGTTCCTCTGGCGTCTCAGGTGTACCCTGACGTTGCAAGTACGCGGGTGAGGCACACAACATCATCCTGCAAGGTGCCAGCCGCCGCGTAACGAGCAACGGATCATCAAGACGCCCAACCCGGATAGCCACATCAATGCGGTTTTCCAGCAGGTCTGCGTATTTGTCATCCAGTACCACATCCAGAGTGACTTGCGGAAATTGCTCAAGATAGCGTGAGACGATCTGGCCTAAATGCATGGCACCGAAGGCGACCGGCGCGGCGATGCGAAGCAAGCCTCGTGGAGTGGTTTGAATATCGCTGGCTTCCCGGTTCGCTTCTTCCATCGCCTCAAGAATCGCTTTGCAACGAACGTAATAGCGCTGACCGGCATCGGTCATGCTGAGACGGCGGGTCGAACGCTGTAGCAACCGGACATTTAAATCGGACTCTATCGCGCTGACATGCTTTCCTGCCATGGCAGGCGAAAGCTGAAAACGTCTGGCGGCGGCGGCAAAGCTGCCTTCCTCGACTGCCGCGATAAAGATCTGCATGCTGGTAAATCTGTCCATTAACCTCAACCATTCGATACTCTGGATATCGTCTGTCGATACATTTTCGCTAATTATCATCCACCGAAATCATAATTACCATGACCTCAATTTCCTGAAGAGGTATGAACGATGAAAATGGTAGTGAATGGGATTGGGATTAACGTGCAGCAGCAGGGCAGCGGTGAAATAGCGCTGGTGTTTCTCCATTATTATGGGGGCTCGTCCCGTACCTGGGAGAAAGTGATACATCAGTTACCCGATCGTTACCACACCGTGGCTATCGACCACCGCGGCTGGGGAGAGTCTGACGCACCGACCTCCGGATATCGGATTGCTGATCTTGCCCAGGATGCCGAAGGGGTTATTTCAGCTCTTAAGCTAAAAAGATACATATTGGTGGGGCATTCGATGGGAGGAAAAGTGGCCCAACTGATGGCGTCGCGTCGCCCTGCGGGTCTTGAGGGCCTTATGCTGATCGCGCCTTCCCCACCTGCGCCAATGCGCCTGACCACCGAACAGCGTGAGACGCTAGCCAGCGCCTATTGCAGCCGCGAATCGATCAGCTATGTGATCGATAATGTTCTGACTGCAGGCGCATTAAGTCCTGCCCTGCGTGAGCAGGTTATTGAAGATAGCCTGAGCGCTTCCCCTGGGGCCAAAGAGGGTTGGCCAAACGTGGCGATCAGCGAGGATATTCGCAAGGAAGTCGCTGCGATAACGGTTCCGGTGAAGGTCATTTCTGGGGAACAGGACCGCGTCGATCCTCCCTCGACATTGCAAAGCGATTTACTGCCGCACATTCCACATGCCGCTATGCACATCATCCCCGGTGTTGGACATCTCCTGCCTTTAGAGGCCCCAGAAAAAGTGGCGAGTCAGTTATTAGACTTTATTGCCGCTATTGAGGATGGTGCACAATAGGTCCACAAAGAAAAGCGTGCCGAGAGAAATGATGGTGCTCACTTAAGCAAAAAATGACCCGGTCTGCTGGTGCGCAACTAAATGCATACCCTACGAAAACCCCGCAGGATCGTTGTAGGATTGTCATTGATGCCGCAATGCTCGTCAGTGAAGGACTCAGGCTGCTTATTGATAAGTGGCCTGTCTTTTCTGTGCGGGCTCTGCTGCCACTACTGCCCCCTCTGGGCCGTCCTCCCGCCGCTAAAGCGGTACCTTCGACTTCCACGTCGTGCCGGACGGACCGTTCGCGGATGACCATCCATGGTCGGCCGCGAACTGCCCCACGCCTCCCCGCGTGGGGCTCCTAGCCCAACGTAAAAGTCTCAGCGCTGCGGATAACCCTGAGGGGGCAGCAAAGGCGTCATAGCCTCAGACAATGTGCCCTTTTTAACAACCCGCACTGAAGCTGATGAGCTGGCTGGGGCCGCACCGGGGCTGGCATCCGCAGCGCTGAACGGAGAGAGTCTGCCAGGAGAGCCCGCAGGACGCGGGCGAAAGGTGGCGCTGGAACATGGATGTTCCATCGGCACCGGTCCGTAAGGCAGACGAGTGAAGTGAAGGTACCGCGTAGCGGCGCGAGGACCGCCAGCCCCGGTGCGGCCCCAGACAGCGTTATCGTCAGTCGCTTAACTGATCAGCATTATTCTGGGGGGAACGCTTTATCCCCTATTCCCCCGCATTTTATCTTTTCAGAAAATAAGATTGCCGATCGATGCGCCGCCATCAACATACAATGTTTGCCCGGTCATGAAGGCGGCCTCTTCGGACAGCAGAAAAGTAATGGTCGCGGCAATCTCATCCGGTTTGCCAAACCGATTCATCGGCACGCTCTTCAGATAACGCGCTTCCCCTAGGCTTCCAGGCGGATTATTAGCGCGGAACAACTCCGTTTCTGTCGGCCCGGGCGCCACCGCATTAACGGTGATCCCTGTCTGAGCAAGTTCCAGCGCCCAGTTACGGGTGAAGCTTAGTAGAGCCGATTTAGCGGCTGCATACGCGGTTCGCTCAACACTGCCGAGCACGGTAAGGCTGGAAATATTGACGATGCGTCCCCAGCCCCGCTCTCTCATACCGGCGAGAATGGCCTGCGTTCCCTGGATTGCCGGGTAGAGATTCACTCGCATCACATCCTCGAAAGCGGCTAAATCAACCTCACCTAAGCGCTGCGGTTTAACCAACCCCACATTGTTCACGATGCCATCAAAGGTGAAACGCTGACTGAGCTGGTCAAACACCTTCTGCGTTTGATTGGTGTCTGCCAGGTCTGCGCTAATCAAGGTACCCGGAAAATCATCGCGGGTTGCTCGGGCAATGCCCACCACCTGGTGGCCCGCGTTCGCGAGGCGATGCGCCAACGCCAGGCCAATGCCTTTACTGGCGCCCGTAATTAAAAACGTTCTCTTCATCCTTTCCTCCGATTAACAATCATTTATTGTGGAGCAAGCGCGTTAACACGTTCGATAGCGCGCTGCACCGCTGGCCGGGCCGCCATCTCATCGAACCATCGGGCAACATTAGGTGCATGCTCAAAGCTTACTCCAGCGAACTCACGGCGCCACAACCAACCAAAGTGCGCAATATCCGCAATGGTCATCTCTTCTCCCGCCACAAAATGATGATCGGCCAGCACCTTATCCAGCACGTTCAGAGTACGAGCCGCTTCAGTGGTAAAACGCTGGATCGCCAGCGGCTGCGGCTCGGATGCCTGACGCTGAAAGAACCCAGACTGACCAAAGGCTGGCCCCAACCCGGAAGCATGGAAGAACAGTTGTTCAAATACGCGCGCCCTTGCCTCACCAGAAGCCGGTAACAGCTTGCCAGTTTTCTCGGCAAGATAAACCAGGATGGCCGCTGATTCCGTCAGAACGAAGGGTTCGGATGCGGCCTCGCTATCAACCAATACCGGGACTTTGCCGTTAGGGTTCAACGCGATAAATTCGGCTGACTTCTGTTCGCCTTTGCGCACATTCACCGCATGTAAAACATAATCAAGACCGAGTTCTTCCAGTGCGACAGGCACTTTAATGCTGTTGGGTGTGGCAAATGCATAGACATCCATCATGGTGAATCCCTTATCAAAATTTTGCCGGGCCAGCCCCGACAACGTGATCCGGATATTGGCTGGCGCCAGTCAGGAATGGTAGATATGCTTCTGGGATAACATCTATTCTTTTGAGGAATGATATGGATCGCTTTCAGGCCATGGCCACCTATATCCGCGTGGTGGATACCGGCTCCTTCTCTGCTGCGGCCAGACAACTCAATGTCGGCCAGCCTGCGGTATCTAAAATCGTTGCTCAGCTGGAGTCGCGCTTACAAACCCGTTTACTGACCCGCTCGACCCATGGTCTGACCCCCACCGAAGCCGGACAACGCTATTACGAACGTGCACTTACCGCCTTGCAAGAAGCCGACGAAGCTGAACTGGCCGCCAGAGGGGCTGGGAAAGGGTTATCCGGTAAATTACGGCTTTCCGCCGCCACAACTTTTGCCAGGCTGCATATCATCCCTCAACTCCCTCGGTTTCTTGAGGAGCACCCGGAACTGGATGTCGATGTCATTCTTGATGATCGGGTGATTGATCTGATTGCCGAAGGTATCGATGTGTCACTGCGCATGGGAAATTTACCTGACTCCGGTGTAGTGGCACGCAAGTTGGCTACGGGGCCGCGGTCGGTGATGGCGACACCGCAATACCTCGCGATAAAAGGGGAACCCAAAACCCCGGCTGATTTAGTCGAACATGAGGCGGTGCTGTATAACCCGCAGCCCAGCGTCTGGTCGTTCACCTGTCAGGATGCGGTGGTCTCTACGGCATTGCGTGGCCGTATTCGGGTGAGCGCCGCAGAAGGACAACGCGCTGCCGTCCTCAGCCATATGGGATTATGTATTGCTTCCGACTGGATGTTTGCGGATGAGTTAAAAAACGGGACGGTGCAGAAAGTCCTGACGTCATGGCAACTGCCTGACATCGATCTATGGGCAGTCTTTCCTCATGGCCGACTGGCGAGTGCTAAAGCACGGCAGTTCGCTGGCTTTGTCGAATCCATCATGGCGGAGCAGTGAAAACACCCCATTCCTTAGCGGAATAGGTGTTATCTAATTTCGCGGCGATCCCATTCTTAATGGAATGGAATATTGTTGTTTCACGGCCAGCCACTCCGGACTGGTAACAACAAGGATCGCCACCATGTCAACGTTCGAAACTTATCGCTATAGCTTCCCTAACGCTCACCTGACTCGCAAACCCAACGGTGTGCTGGAAGTCAGATTCCATACCGCCGGTGAGAAACTGGTATTTGATGGCCACACCCATGAGCAGTTCGTGGCCTTATTCCATGCGATTGGCGAAGATCGTGAAAACCGCGCAGTGATCCTGACCGGCTCAGGCGATGCCTTTATGGACGCCATCAGCCCGGAAGGATTCGATTTTTTCAGCCCATTAGGCTTCGACAAAATTCTGCGCGAAGGCAGAAAAGTGCTGAGCAATATTCTGGATATCGAAGTCCCGATGATCACCGCGTTGAACGGCCCGGTTCTGCTGCACAGCGAATATGCGCTGTTGACCGATATCATTCTCGCCACGCCAGAAACGGTTTTCCAGGACAAGCCGCATTTCGAATTCGGCATTGTGCCCGGTGATGGTGTGCACATCTTGTGGCCAGAAGTGATTGGCTCGATTCGCGGTCGCTACTTCCTGCTCACCCGTCAGGAACTGGATGCTCAAACGGCGAAAGACTGGGGTGTCGTCAACGAAATCGTTCCAGCCGATAGCCTGCTGAGTCGTGCCCATGAAATTGCCGACGGCATTGCAGCCCTGCCGCCACTGACCTCTCGCTATACCCGCATCGCGCTGACTCAACGCCTGAAACGTCTGTTAGAGGAAGGTATTGGCTACGGCCTGGCACTGGAAGGCATTAGCGCCGCTCAGGTTGCCCACGCCATGAACACGCAGTAATCACCTCTTAGATTGCTAAAAATTGATGCCGCCAGGGGCTCCTGCGCGGCCACCAGGAGAAGCGTATGCAAACGTTAATGTCACCGGTTACAGCAGGAAAATTAGAGTTAGCTCATCGCGTTGTCATGGCGCCCACTACACGCATGAGAACCGAACAAGGCGGCGTGCCTGGCGAATTGATGATTGAGTATTATCGTCAGCGGGCGAGCCAGGGCGGGCTGCTTATCGCGGAAGCCACAGCAGTTTCGCCTTTCGCCAATGCGTATCAGGATGCCCCCGGCATCTTTACCGACGCGCAACAGGCAGGCTGGCAGCGCGTGGTTGACGCCGTGCACGCTCGCGGCAGCAAAATTATCCTTCAGCTCTGGCACCCCGGTCGCCAGTCACTGCCTGAACTGTCATCTGGACGCCAACCTGTCGCCCCTTCGGCACTTATCGCCAGAGAGACGTATGGCGTTGTCAAAAACGCGCAAGGTGTCTATGAGGGTAAGCTGTTCCCAACTCCACGCGCTTTGGATGTCAGTGAGATTAAAGGGCTGATAGAGGAGTTACGCCAGGCAGCCTTACGCGCAAAATTGGCGGGTTTTGATGGTGTCGAACTCCATGCCGCCAATGGATATTTACCCGAGCAGTTTCTGCTGGATGGCAGTAATACACGCACCGATAACTATGGTGGCTCCCTGGCAAACCGGGCGCGCTTCTTGCTAGAGTCGGTTGCAGCGCTGACGGAGATTTGGGGCACAGGACGCGTTGCCGTGCGTATTTCGCCCAGTGGAATTTATGGCGATATGCATGACAGCAATCCCGGCGCAACATTCCGTTATCTCGCAGAACAGCTCAACCCATTTGATCTGGCTTATCTGCATATTATTGAACCGCGTATCGTGGGGCCGGAAGATCGGGAAGCGGGCTATTATAACGAGCCGGTTGCCAGCCATGATTTGCGCGCATTTTATCAGGGGACCATTATCGCAGCGGGCGGGTTCAAGCCAGGTGATGCAGAAAACATGCTGCAAAATGGCGATGCCGATTTAATTGCCTTTGGTCGCTTGTTTACTTCGAACCCTGATTTGCCGCATCGCATTCGTCATGGCTACCCTTTAGCGGCTTATCAGCGGGAACATTTCTTTGGGGGCGATGATAAAGGATACAGTGATTACCCTGCGTATACGCCATCAACGATGAACGAACCGACAATTTAATAACGCTTCCGCATAATGAAGCCGCTGCGCACAATATCCTTCAGGCACATTGGCCTGCTGCACCTGGCAGGCCATTTTGACGTGTTCTGATGTCAGTAAAACGTTAGCATGAAGTCGCCCCAAAACTCATAACTTTCATTTACTCCATATATATCAGTGCATTAAATATTAAAATCACTCACCCAGCAGATTATTTACGCGTGAATCAAACCAATAAGCCCAATCTTTCATAAACTAATAGATGTGAATCCCGTCATTCACAGATAAACGAGAAAACATCGATGACTGATTTTTGGGACTTATCTGACAACTTTAGGTTGTGAGCTTAATATAAGGGGAAATAATGCCGTTGATATTTGATGAGTTATCTGGCGCGCCATCGTGGGTGCCTGCTGTATTGCTTGTCACCCTCTCATTAGCAGTGGGTTTCCTGGCCCGATTCTTACTCCTCCGATTCATCCGCTACTGGCAGAGTCGTGATCGAAAGCTATTCAAATCACTTGAAAAGCACCTGCGTGGCTCCCTGTTTTTATTCATCCCTTTACTGTTGATCAATGTTGGGGTGAATTACGTTAATGTCCGACCGGATTCGCTCTCCTTTATTACCACCACGCTGAATATCTTTATTATATTGTCATTGTGTTCGATTTTAATTCGCCTGACCAATGTCGCACAGGATATGTTGTTTATTCGCTATGATATCAACCTGTCAAATAATCTTCGCGCCCGTAAAATTCGCACGCAAATCATCTATGTCAAAAAGGTCGCGATTGTCATACTGGTCTCATTCTGTCTCACTCTGATTCTACTCAGCTTCCCTGGAGTGCGAAAATTCGGCACCACTATCCTTGCCGGTGCGGGCGTGGCGGGCATCATCATCGGCTTTGCCTTGCAGAAGTCGCTGGTCAATCTGTTTGCAGGCATACAAATTGCCTTTACGCAGCCGATTAAAATTGATGATGCGGTGGTAGTGGAAAATGAGTGGGGCTGGATTGAGGAGATAAACCTGACTTATGTGGTGGTACGTATTTGGGATTTGCGACGTCTGGTGCTGCCCATTACCTACTTTACCGAAAACGCCTTCCAGAACTGGACGCGTAATAACGCGCAGATATTAGGCTCGGTATTTCTTTACCTGGATTACTCCATGCCACTGGAGCCACTGCGAAAGCATTTTGAAAAAGTGCTCAGTGAAACCAAGCTTTGGGATCAACAGACCCAGGTACTGCAGGTGACCGATACGACGGATAAAACCATGACCATTCGCTTATTGATGACAGCACAAAACTCCCCCACCGCATGGGATTTACGCTGCTACGTGCGCGAAAAGATGATTGAGTTTGTGCAGCAAAATTATCCACAGAGCCTGCCGCGGCTGAGAGCGACACTGACGGAACCGGGGATGGAGAGTTCGGTGGAGAAGTAGTTGATTGTGATGAACGCGATGCTGGTTCAGCTGATAAGGCGGCCGTAGCCGCCACCACAATCGGTGTGGCGGCTATAATGTGATCTACATCTCATTATTTCCAGAGGGTAGACATGGGAAATCTGTCACGTAGACACTTTATGCGTTGGGTCTCAGCCTGTTCAATCGCTGCCCCCGCTATCTTTGATCACTTCTCGGCAACGGCAGCGACCACATCGAATATCCAGCTACTTCATCTGGAGCCAAATGGTTGGGTGCCCAACAATTCAAAGCTTCCCGTCATTCTTTACCATCACGCGTTAGTACCCAGTTCTGATATGACCGATGCCACCGAAGCACAGTTTGAAAAGAACAACTGGCCGCCGCAGTGGGTAGCGAGCATCTTCAACTACCACCACTATCACAGCACCGCACATGAGGTGCTCGGGTGTGTCAGCGGAACCGCGAAAGTCATGCTGGGTGGACCGGGAGGAGAAATAGTGACCCTGAACGCAGGAGATGTGGCACTGCTGCCCACCGGCACAGGTCACTGCAACCAAGGAAGCAGCGATGATTTCCAGGTGGTCGGCGCTTACCCGCCCGGCCAGCAATGGGATATCTGCCGCAAAGCGCCAACAGCATCAATGATACAGCGGATGCGCCACCTTCCCTTTCCTGAGAGCGATCCGGTTCAGGGCAAGAATGGTGCTCTTACGCAGAAGTGGCAGAGGAGCTGAGTGGGTTTGTGGGTTGATTGAGGATTGGGCTGAAGGGGGTGGGAAAGCAGCCTTACTGTGTCGTGAGTAATTCTGGAGGCCTGTGTCATGAAAGGGCAATGTCAGGAATGCCCGCGGATTATCGTGGCAATGTCTGCTGTGTGCCAGGAGCGGACGTTGCACACGATCTTATATGTTAAAATATAGTGGCTGGGCGACTGTGCCCGAAACCTGACGGAGGGATAAATCATGTCTGATTATAATGAGTTCGCTGAAGGAAAGGCCATCTGTAACGAGATCGGCGGCGCGGTGCTTGAGGTTTTGGGTAATAAACGT
This sequence comes from Type-D symbiont of Plautia stali, assembly GCF_001485335.1. Taxonomy (NCBI): domain Bacteria; kingdom Pseudomonadati; phylum Pseudomonadota; class Gammaproteobacteria; order Enterobacterales; family Enterobacteriaceae; species Type-D symbiont of Plautia stali. Next base: position 43,385 of record NZ_BBOC01000031.1, read on the forward strand.
GAGTTTTCCGTTCAGTCGCTTATCGACGTCATGCAGGACGCACAGCATGACGGGAACAACTACGGCGAAGAACGTGAGAAAGGCATGGATCTGGCGATCAGGATACTGCAGAAGTTTGCGTGAAAGCCGCTCGGAGGCGAGTTCGCCGCCGAAATGTAACGCTCCAAAAAATACTAAGTAATCATCAGCAAACGTCCGTTTCACGCCCTGAGACATTCGACAAGCTTTTTATGGCTTCAGTAAGGGCGAGTTTCGCGCTTTGAGAGCCAGCAAATACTTTGCTTCGTCGTAACAGGTTCTGTGCTTCCAACAGCTATAAATTATACGGATCCATTTAAACGACAGTGCCTGGATCGCAGACTGGTGAGATTTACCCTTCTCTCTGAGGCTCTGATAATACAGTTTGGCCCAGTATGATGAGTTAACCGTCTTGGCGGCCCATTCAACAAAGGTCTGCCTGACGAACTTGGCACACTGCCATCGCCAGTGGACCCAGGACTTCTGGCCACTTCTTTCTGTTACCGGTGCTATACCTGCGTAGTTTTGAATTTCTTCTGCGCTATTAAAACGGTCTCTGTTATCGCCAAGAGCAGCGAGCATACGCGGGCCCATACATGGCCCCATGCCCGGAAGTGATTTAAACAGACCTGCATCTGGCAAGGTATTAAACAGCGTTTCGATTCGTTCATCGTAGGTTTTGATGATTTCACTCACCACTTTAATTTGTGTCGCCAGTGCTGTTGCCATCAAAGCATTAGCCTCGATAACACTCGGGTCTGTGGTCAACGGGATCGCATCATCGATACTCGCAACACGCTGACCGGTAAGGGCTGTTGCACGGCCACCTTTGGCATTCAGAAAGTTGCGAACAGTGTCACGCCTGGCACGCTTCAGTTGTTGCAGACTAGGCCATCTTATAATCAGTTCACACAACAGTAAGCTCCCCCGATGTGAGAACCATTCCAGAAGTTGAGGGTAATATTGTTTGAGAGTGTTGATTAACCTGTTCACAAAGCGACGTTTGTCTTCAATGAGTTGCCGACGCTGTTCAACCAACTGTTGAAGTAATCGAATATCCGCATTGTCCGGCTCAATGGCTCTGATTTTTTTGGGATAACGCAGCATTAGTTCCAGCGCCAACTCTGCATCCTGTGGGTCGTCTTTTGCCCCACTGGGCCAAAAGGTTTGCCTGTAGCGAGCAAGTGATAACGCATGAACAGGAAAAACAGTGATAAACGGGTATTTTTGTAGCGCGAAAACCACTGGGCCTTTCTTAAGCTCAATAGCGACTGCGATCCTGCCTTTCACTTTTTTGTGCAACGCTTTCAGCCAGGTATCAAGTGCTTCTGGCGTATGTTCAATGATATGGAAAACTCGTTCACCATTGTTAAACTGAACGCAGACATCGTGCTTTTTATCTGCCCAATCGAGGCCAATATGAGCAGCAAACTGATTTATCGCAGTCATCACCAACTCCTTTTCATCGGGGATTGGTATGCATTCCACGTTCTTCGAAAGAAATATAGTCAGCAGTTTGTCTGCATGCCCTGAGTATTCGTTAACGAACGTGGAGCACTTACTGGCTCGAAAGAAAAACGGTGATCATCGCATGATTCTCGCTCAATATTCGTAACCAGCAAGCGCATACCCTGAATCATCTAATAGCGTAATTTTCAAGGTATGAAAGTCTATACTTCGCTCATAGCAGCCTCTCTGCTCTCAGGCGTACAGCTTTCAGTAAATTACGATTGGCCCTGATTATCCTCATACTCTTTGATTGCATCGTTAACCATTCTGAGAACCAAATGAAGAAAGTCTTCTGCGGTCGTACCCCACAGTTCCGGAGCAAATTCATCTCTGAAGTAATGATTAAACAACGTTCCAGGGGCATCACTTTTGCTAAGAAAAAGTTCGATATCGGCCACAAGTCCATACCAGCTTGCCCGGTGCTCTTGCTCTAGAAAAGTTCGTATTTTCGGCTCAACTTGAACCGTATCATGAATCAGATCGTAGTCCTGACCGAAATATATTGTGATGAAACAGCTTAACTCGTTGAAATCGGAACGGTGCATATCAGGCCTTTGGAAAAGCGGTGAGTACGAAATAGGGTTTACCGTGCCAGTTCTGAAAACGCAGTACCAGCCGAACGCGATAGCAGCGGATGACCTCAGATGAGCCCCTTCGAACTATTATCCCGGTTTGCCCGGTAAAAACGCTTTTCAATTGCCATCACTCCCTGTTTGTTAAGCCCCGTTCAGTAGTGAGAACAAGCATAAACATCCATTATTCGCTTACAGCAGGCCATCCCTAATCTGCTCAAAATCACTTTCGCAATAAGCCCAGACTATAATCCAGTAACCGCAACACCGACTCAATGAATGATGCTCGTTAGTCCCCAGACGCATTCAGCCAACAGCAGGATAATGATGCAAAAAATTCTTCTTATTCCGTCTAATCTTGGGCTTAACCCACTCTATGAAGGGGACATTCCCGGAACGTATCGCGCTCCGTCAGTGTTGATGCAGCAGGGACTGGATAAATGCTTCTCAGCCTTCGAGATCGTGACAGTTCCCTGCCCTGAATACAGCCCGGAGAGTGAACCGGGCACTGACATTTTAAACGGTCATAAGCTGAGACAGCTTAATCTGAATCTGGCAGATGAAGTAGAAGCTGCCCTTCGCTGCAACTTAAAGCCTGTTGTCATTGGGGGCGACTGCGCAATACTGCCCGGTGCTTTGCTGGGTTGCAGACGTCAACTTGGTAACCTTGCCCTTGTGCATATCGACGGTCACAGCGATTTTCGTCATCCAGGCAACTGGAAGCGTGGACATGGAGATCGTCCCGGCGCGGCGGCCGGAATGGATCTCGCGCTGGTCACTGGCCGTGGCGAGCCCTTACTCACCAAGTGGCCCGGCATTGATGGCCCGCTGGTTGAGGATAAAGCCGTTATTCAACTGGGAGAGCGCGAATCACTGCTGGAAGATTATGAATGGCCTGACATCGCAGAGACTGAAATTTTACGCATCACGGTTTTTGACGCGCTGAAGTTGCAGGATAGCCAGCTCGTCAATTTGATAAATGAACGCCTAGATGATTTTCCTGCTATGCCTTACTGGATTCATCTCGATTTGGATGTGCGGGACAGTGATGAAATGCCTGCGGTCGATTGTCCCGGTAAGCCTGGCTTATCCTCTCAACGCCTTGTCAACGTCTGCCGAACACTGTTTAACCATTCCCGTTGCTGCGGCATTTCAGTGACCATCTATGACCCTGATTTAGATGCAGACAGGAATATCGCTAAACGCGTAGTCGATATGATCAGAAGCATTACTCAAGAAAGTGCACATTGCCCGAATAACTAATGCGCACCAGCCTGCCATGATGCAGCCTGACGGTCGCCATGAATGACGTCCCTACATGAATGGATAGAGTTTTCCATAGGGTGCATTTTTAGCGCACCCATCAAAATATTCATTTATTACTCACTATGTGTCATCACACCTCAGTTCAATGCATGTCCTGTAGGCAATCGCAGCGCAAAGCGTACGATTTAATAATTCAAACATAAACGGTCTTCAAATCGAACTGATTCTACGTCTCGCTTATTTCCGATTCTGACTGGCATGGGTTGAATAACACCAATTTCAATGCGATATTCCTGATGCACATTACTTTATTCACACCGAACGCCGTTCATATTTGCTTAGGGAGTAATAATGTCAGCTGAGGATAGAATCAAGGAACTGGAAGCAACGGTTCAGTACCTGAAGATTGAAACAGAAGTGCTGCGCGAATTGATGATCAAACAGGTTGCGCTGAACAACATCACTTTTAAGGGTAAGTACGATGAAGTTCTGATTCAGATGGCCAGGGAATATGAAGCCCGTGGGCTGGAATCAGATCGCAATCGTGCCCTGCATGAAGCGATACGGCAGTATGTTCGTTATGACTCGCCATCAATAGATGGCAGTGAGCCGTCAGATTAGCACTTTGCCGCAGCAACAGAGCCGCCCATAAGCGGCTCTTCGCTTAACGCTTAGATGTTAGGCTTCTGCTCATCAGGCAGATCCTGACCATCATCGTCGTCATCCGGTAACGGCTCATCGTCACCCGGCAGCGGTATCACTTTATCTGGATCTGGACGCTCTGACATATTTACCTCCAGCTACCCGGAATGGGTAAGTTAAGCTTAGTCGCTGTAGCATTCGCGCGGTTTAAATAAGGAAAAGTTGTGATTAAGGCGTCGAATAAATAATATCAAGACTTACACGCTTGGCTTATTATTGAAAAGTAACATAACAACGCAAAAAATAAAAAATCACTTCGCCTGTAATAAAAATAACCTTGATATTATCAACGTGATACCTTTTTATTCAGCCGTCGCGCTTGAAGAGATCAATTCCACCATTAAAAATAAAAGTGAAAAAAGCACATGATGTGTTTTCCCATCATGTTAATGATCACGCATTAAGAGGCAAGACCATGGCTCAACATAGAGGCGGTTCAGGTAACTTTGCGGATGACAAAAAAAAAGCGTCTGAAGCAGGTAAGAAAGGCGGCCAACAGAGTGGCGGCAGTTTTAAAGACGATCCACAAAAGGCCTCCGAGGCAGGTAAAAAAGGTGGGAAAAGTAGTCACAAAGGATCCTGATGATTCACCTTGATAATTACCGGGACCGGGAGCAAGGAACGCTCCTCACCCACATGCTCATTCAATCCGGGAGACGTTTCTTCTATTACGCCCTACACCGTTCAATCGATGTTAACCGTGCACCACCACATTAAACCCTTCATCCGCCCCCGGTGCAGTAAAGTAGCTGCTGATCAGCTCAAACTGCGCATCTGTCGCCGCAAAGTCGTGGCTGCCTTCAGCATTGCGCGCCTGTAAACGGCTCTTGCACAGTGCGTCCGGCACATCAAGGAAATGCAGTTGATGTTCTGCCTGCGCACTCTGGATCACCGCTTTCATCCACTGACGTTGACTCAAGGTGTTGGCTGGGAAATCCAGCACCACCGATACACCACGTTGTAACAACGCGATTAAGTGCGGCGTCATCGCATTGCGCAGTTTACCTGCACAGCGCACATAATCAGCGACATCCTGCATCTCTTCCGCAAATAAATGCGCCAGCCAGGCATCTTCGCTGATGATGACGGCTCCGTTTTCTTGTGCCAGTTGATGCGCCAGCGTCGATTTTCCCGCAGCAATTTTGCCGCACAGCAGATGTAAGACAGGACGAGATGTGGACACAGACGCAGATTCCATTAACCAGCTCCAGATAAAATGACGCTCTACCATGCCGTGAAATGACGGTCCAGTAAAGCCTGGCAGCTACACTTACTCTATCTCTGTGAAAATAGGAGACGCATGATGAGCCAACGCCTGCATAAAATTGACTTTCCGGTGAGCAAGGCGAGGAAATATCTGGAGCCCGGTCCGGTGGTGTTACTGAGTTCGCAGTTTGAAAATCATCACGACATCATGACACTGGGCTGGCACACCATTCTGGAGTTCTCCCCCTCTCTGGTGGGTTGCATGATCGCCAGCGGCAATTACAGCCATGAGTTGATTCGCCACAGCGGCCAGTGCGTGATCAATGTGCCATCCGCTGATCTGGTCGATAGCGTGGTGGCAATAGGCAACAGCCACGGCGATGGTATCGATAAGTTTGATGCTTTCAAACTCACGCCTGAGCCCGCCAGCGTAGTCAACGCGCCGTTGATCGACGAGTGCTTCGCCAGTTTTGAGTGCCAACTGTATGACGACTCAATGGTGAATAACTACAGCTTCTTCATTTTCGAAATCGTCAAAGCCCATGTTGCCGAGCAACCGGAATTTCCACCCACCCTGCACTACACTGGCGAAGGACGCTTTACCATCATGAGCAATAGCGTGCTCGATAAACACCGCGATTTTAAGCCAGAAATGTTAATTTGAGTCTGTTGAAATCGCACCCGAGCGCCCTCACAGTATTGCTTTCGACCTGACAGGAGTAAAAAACGATGGCAACCGAATATGCGGTGATCGCCGGTGGCTGTTTCTGGTGTACCGAAGCAGTGTTTAAAGATGTGATTGGCGTAGAGTCAGTCGAAAGTGGTTACACCGGCGGCGAGCGCCCGAATCCGACCTATGAGCAGGTGTGCAGCGGTGCCACCGGTCATGCCGAAGCGATCCGTGTTGGTTTCGATCCCGAGCAGGTGAAGTACGGCGACCTGCTGGATATCAGCTTCGCGACACACGATCCAACCCAATTAAACCGTCAGGGCAACGATGTTGGCACGCAGTATCGTTCTGCGATCTTCCCGGCTAACCCAGAGCAGGAAGCAGAAGCGATTGCCGCCATTGCCCGTGCACAGGCCGATCTCAATGTGCCCGTGGTCACCACCATTGAGCCGCTGAAAGAGTGGTACCCGGCAGAAGATTATCACCAGGATTACTGGGATGGTGCCGGTCAGCGCAACGGCTACTGCATGGCGGTGATCCCACCGAAACTGCAGAAGCTGCGTAAGAGCTTTGCCAACCGCGTGAAGCAGGGTTAATCCCTCACACATGCACAACGTCCGACGACGTTGTGCATGTTCACGCTACCCCGCCATCTCCCGTTTAAACACCGCCAGCGTGTGCGCTTTAACTCTGACAAACTCCGGGTCACTCATGATTTCTGCCGTACGCGGACGCGGTAGTGAAAAAGGCACGATTTCAGCCACGCGCGTCGGCCGACGCGTCAGCAGCAAAATTTCATCCGCGAGAAAGACCGCGTCCTCCAGATCGTGCGAAACAATCAGCATCGTCACGCCAGTCAACAGCTGGACCTGCTGCAGCTTGTCACGGATGAACAGCGTCATCTCAAAATCCAGTGCTGAAAACGGCTCATCCAGAAACATCACTTCCGGCTCAGTGGCCAGCGCACGCATGATGCACACCGTCTGTTGTTGCCCACCCGAAAGCTCATAGGGATAGCGCTGTAAGTCAAAACGGATGTCAAACATCTCCGAGAGTTCACTCACCCGCTTTTTCACCGCCGCAGACTTCATACCCTGGCGCTTTAACGGATAGGCGATGTTCTGCCAGGCGGTGAGCCAGGGAAAGAGCGCGTCACGATAGTTCTGGAAAACATAACCAATATTGGTCTCGGCGAGGGTTTTTCCATCGAACAGGATTTGCCCACGATCGATCGGAATCAGTCCGGCAATCATATTCATCAAGGTCGATTTACCACAACCGTTGGGGCCAAATATCGACACAATCTTGCCTTTCGGCAGATCAAGATTGAGATCCTGATACAACGGTTGACCCGCAAAGCTTTTATCCAGCCCGCGAATAGTGACATGGGTATTAGGTTGCGGATATTCCCTGTTTCTCATGCTTTGCCACTCCAGTGCACGCAGCGTTTCTCAATCAGCAGAAACCCCAGATTTAACAAATAACCAAAGGCACCGGTGATCAGAATCGATGCATACATGTCTTTGATATTGAATAATTGCTGCGCATCTATGATGCGATGGCCCAACCCCGTTTCAGAACCAATAAACATCTCTGCGACAATGACGATGACCAAGGCCATTGAAACACCGGTGCGCAAACCCACGAACGTTTGCGGCAGGCTTTCCATCAACATGATGTCTTTGAATACGTGCCAGCGTGAAACGCCCATCACCTGCGCCGCCATAATGCGGGTCTTTTTCGCATTCATCACCCCGTAGGCGCTGTTGAACAGAATCACTAACACCGCAGCAAAGGCGGCAATAGCAATCTTGTTGGTATCGGTAATACCGAAAATCAGCATGAATAGCGGGATTAACGCCGAAGATGGCGTTGAGCGGAAAAAATCCACCAGGAATTCGACGCTGCGATAAAGCCGTTCACTGCTCCCTAGCATCACGCCCAGCGGCACACCGATAATCGCGGCCACGATAAAGGCCATCAGCGTGCGATACAGCGTTGCGCCGATGTCCTGATTCATACTGCCATCGGTCAAAGCCCCCAAGAGATAACCCAAGGTTTCCCCCGGAGAGGGAAGCAATACCGGATTAAGCCATTTGGCACTGACCGCCGTTTGCCATAGCAAAAAGAGCAGTATCGGGCCAATCAGGGGGATCAGTTTGGATCGCCATTTCAGCATGTTCGCTTCTCCTTAAGCTTTGTAGATCAAGGGTTCAACCTGTAATGGCTTGCTGAAAATTTTGCGTTCCGCGAACACGTCATAAAACTTCTGGAACCATTGCAGGTTGTCACCGGTAAGCTGGTCATACATGACGAACCCCGGCAATGGCACTTCTTTCACCAATCCAGCTTCAATACCGGTATAGCCTGCCACATATTGCCGAGCCTCTTCTGGCTGCTGCTGAATGAACTTCACGGCTTCGCCATAGGCATTAATAACCTGCTGTGCACGCGCCTTGTCCGCGTTGATAAAACTGCTGGTTAGCGCCGCGGCACCGCCAAACCACGGCGCGTTGGCATCACCCAGCACATATTTGGCGATCACGCCGGTTTCCAGAACCTTACCCATGCCTTTCATACGCGCCACGGTCCCGGTCGGTTCCAGCGTGTAGACGCCGTCAATTTGTCCGGCAGCCAGTGACGGCGCATGCTGTCCAACAGGCAGCTCAATCACTTTTGTGTCGGTGAAACCGTTTTTCTCCAGAATGATTTTTGCCATGGTAACGTTTTGGATGCCCGGACCACTGGCAATACGTTTACCCTTGAGATCGCTGATGGATTTTGCCGTGCTGTTCATCGGCACAAGGAACTCATCCAGCACCATTTTTTCATTTGAGGGGTTAGAGCAGATAATTTTGAACAAGTCTGGGCTGGTAATCGCCCCCAGGCCCAGCGCGCCGGTTGCGGTGCCGTTGGCACATCCATGAATGCGACCGGTGATCATCGCTTCAACCACTTGTTGCGGGCTGGCAAATTTAACCGCCTTGACATTCAACCCAGCTTGTTTGAAGAAGCCCTTCTCAATACCGGCGTATAACGGCAAACCACCCACAATCGGCCAATAACCAATCAGAATTTCATCATCTGCTGCCAGTGCCGCTGTACTGCCTAATACGCCACTGAGTGCGACACCGCCGAGTGCCAGCATGGAATATTTCATCATCTGACGACGCTGTGCGTTGACGTTCTCTTTATCATTGTTACGCATGTTTACCCCTCCAGGGTGATTGACTGGTATGCGGCCTTGTATACAAGCCAACAAAACCTATGCAGATGTCGTGCCAATCACAATTGAGCCGTGATGAGGGGAAAAGGGGGGAACAAAGGGGATTAAGCGAAAATTATTGGTGCAACCTGCGCACCACAGACGCACATCGCGTGGCAACTTCAGGTCCTTGTGAGTTTATGACGACCTTTTTACATTTAACCGTCATAATAGCCCCCTCTTCTTTCAGGGAGCGACAATGAGCACGCCACAGCCTGTAACACCCGCACGTAAGCGCCCAATGAAACTCAACACCCTGGTGACACTGATGCTCAGCGCAGTGATCGTGCTGGTGCTGCTCAGCGTGCACATGTTCTATTTCTTTCAGATTGGTGCCGCTACGCGAACGCAGTTGGAAGAGAAAGCGATGGCCGTAGCGCGCACACTGGCCAAATTGCCGGAAATACAGCGCGCGCTGGTACTACCGCCCAACACCACCGCGATCCAACCTATCGCCAGAGAAGTGCAGCAGAGCAATCATCTGCTGTTTGTGGTGGTGACCAACATGGACACCATTCGCTATTCGCACCTTAATCCTGAGCTGATTGGCCAACACTTCATTGGCAATGACATTGAACCTGCGCTGCTGGGTCACGAGAACGTCTCAGTGAATCAGGGCGTGCTGGGGCGTGCGATGCGCGTTTATACCCCGGTTTATGATGCACAGCATAAACAGATTGGTGTGGTGGTAGTGGGTATATCACTCAGCGCCGTTGCCGATCAAATCAATGAGAGTCGCTGGAGCATTCTGTGGACCATCCTGATCGGCACCGTGGCGGGCGCGATTGGCACCTTTATTTTGGTGCGGGTGCTGAAACGCATCCTGTTTGGCCTGGAACCGTATGAAATTTCCACCCTGTTCGAGCAGCGCCAGGCGATCCTCAACTCGGTGAAGGAAGGCGTGGTGGCGATGGACGACCAGGCCGAAGTGACGCTGGTCAATCAGGCAGCGCGCACCTTGCTTAACAACGCCTTGGCCAATGGCAACGTTAGCGGTGATGCGTCCGTGATCCATGACCATCTGCAAGCGGTACTGCACAGCGGTCGCGCACGGCGTGATGAAGAGTTAAATGTGAATGGCCGATTGCTGCTGAGCAATACCGTACCGGTGCACAGCCAGGGCCGCATCATCGGTGCGGTCTGCACCTTCAGGGATAAGACCGAAATCAGCCAGTTGATGCAGCGTCTGACCGGCATGGTAAACTACGTCGATGCGCTGCGTGAGCGTTCGCATGAGTTTATGAACAAACTGCACGTGATTCTTGGCCTGCTGCACATGAAAAACTATACGCAGGTCGAAGCGTATATCCTGAAAACAGCCAATAATTACCAGACTGAGATTGGCTATCTGCTGGATAAAATTAAGTCACCGGTCATTGCTGGTTTTCTGCTCAGCAAGATTAATCGCGCTTCGGATTGCGGCCATCGCCTCACCATAAGCGATGCCAGCTTCGTGCCGGATAGCGGCAATGAAGATCAAATGGCAGCCCTGATCACCGTGATCGGCAATCTGGTGGAAAATGCGATCGACGCGCTCAGCGAGCAAACCGAAGGTGAAATTCACCTGATGCTGCACTACCAAAACGGTTGGCTGGCCTGTGAAGTGAGCGATGATGGTCCGGGCATTGAGCCGGAGCACCTTGCCACCATTTTTGACAAGGGCTTCTCGACCAAAGGTGAAAACCGGGGCGTAGGGTTATTCCTGTTAAAACAACAAACAGAAAACCTCGGTGGCGGTGTGAGTGTTGAATCAGAACCTGGCGTGTTTACGCAATTTTTAGTACAACTTCCCTGGGATGGAGGAAATAAATCCACATGATCAATGTGTTAGTGGTCGATGATGACGCCATGGTTGCCGAACTGAACCGATCGTTTATCGGCCAGGTGCAAGGTTTCAACTGCTGTGGCACGGCTTCAACCCTGAAGCAGGCCAAAGAGTTCCTGTTTAATAGCGACACGCCGATCGATCTGGTGTTGCTGGATATCTACATGCAGCAGGAAAATGGCCTCGATCTGCTGCCTGAACTGCGTCAGGCGCAGAGTGCGGTGGAAGTGATCATCATCTCTTCTGCGGCCGATGCCGAAAACATTAAAACCTCGCTGCACTATGGCGTGGTGGATTACCTGATCAAGCCATTCCAGTTCCCGCGTTTCGAAGAAGCACTGACCAGCTGGCGCCAGAAGAAGTCGCTGATGGATAATCAGCACTATTATCAGCAGTCCGATGTCGATCTGTTGATTCACGGCAACCCGGCCACCCAGCATGACAACAAGCGTCTGCCGAAAGGCTTAACGCCGCAAACGCTGCGCACGCTGTGCCAGTGGATTGATGCGCATCCCGGCCATGAGTTTTCCACGGATGAACTGGCAGCAGAAGTGAATATTTCCCGCGTGTCTTGCCGTAAATACCTGATTTGGCTGGCGCAGATTAATATTCTGTTTACCAGCATTCATTATGGTGCCACCGGCCGCCCGGTGTATCGCTATCGTTTACAGCCAGAATACCATTCGCTGCTGCAACAATACTGTCAGTAACGTAGCTGCCAACTAAAGTCGCGCTGCTGGAATCGGAAGTGGCGCGGCGAAGAGCAGATGATCTGTCGATCGCGTGTGACAAATATTGCATCAAGCTCGGGTTGGTCGGCAAGATACGCCAGCCCTTGTTCCACGCCCATGCCGTACAGCAAGGTGGTGTAGATATCACCATCCAGCGAACGATCGGAGATCACGGTGATGCTCAATAGCTCGTTATCCAACGGATAGCCGGTGTGCGGATCGAAGATGTGATGCCAGCACTTGCCGTCCAACTCGAAGTAGCGCTCATAAATCCCCGATGTCACCACCGATTTGCCCTGCACCTGCAACACACCTAACAGCTCATCCCCGGCAAAGGGTTTTTTCAGGCCGATACTCCAGCCCTGAGGTTCATGTGGCGGTGAGCCAAGCGTCTGCACGTTACCACCGAGATTAATCAACGCTTGCACGACACCCTGCTGGCGCAAAAATGCCTGCACCACGTCGGCGATATAGCCTTTGGCGATGGCCCCGAGATCGATCTCCATGCCTGCTTGTTGCAGAAACACCGAGCGATCCTGCTCATTGAGGATCACCTGGTGAGGATCGGTCAGCGGCAATAGCGCGGCAATCTCCTCTGCGGGGGGAATTTCACGCCCCTGAAAACCAATCTTCCAGCGTTTCACCACCGGACCAATGGTGAAGTTGAAGGCGCTGCCCGGGGAGATGCTCACGGCATGCGCCACGCTAATCAATCGAAAGACCGCCTCACTGACGCGCACCGGATGGCGACCAGCAGCGTGGTTAATCGACATCACTTCGGATTCGGTACGGTTGACCGTGAACAGGTTTTCCTGCTGTTTGATAAGTTG
>NZ_BBOC01000032.1:0-54175 GCF_001485335.1 Type-D symbiont of Plautia stali
GGTCAAAGCAGTACTCACTGACTCATCCTCAACGGTTTCAAGTATGGGAAGGGGTTTATTTGCTGTGTCATTTCGGTTGTGGGTTTTAACGGTGAAAAGCTCGACTTCTTTCTTAACATCTTCATTAATATAATCGAGTGTCATTGAAAGTAAACAGTCATGCATCTAAGTACCCCTTATTTAAATGATAATTGTACATGCAGTTGCAGCGCGGAGAAAAAGGAACAGTAATGTCGCTCTTTCTAAGGGAATGAATATTAAATATTCGTGACTTATTGACATCACAACCCGTAAATGCGCAGCGGCCATCTCCTGTCAAAGTCAGTATGTATTGCTTGAGTTCCCTCATAAGGTAGTAGAAATCCAGTTCATCAGTTTTGGCAAGAGGGCAAGGAATGTTGTAATTGCTGTTGATATAGTCAATCACACTGGAAAAGCTATTGTTTTTACTATTATGATCCGAGAAAACTCTCTCATTTATGTAATCGTGTAAACATAAAATACAGGGCTGCAAAATTTTCTTTGTGTAAGAATGACTGATAACAAAATGATCGGCTATCTGGAAAAGGAAAATTACCACGCAATTGGGATTAATGGCATTCAGAATTTTTTCGATTCCCTCAGTCGTTGACTCATTGATATAGTCTATAAAGTATATTTTATTTACGTCACTGTTAATCCTGTCAAGAAGATTTCCCTTGTCAATAATGGAACTTCTGTCAAAAAGCGCGGTAACAATTGTTAAAGGCATGCTTCCTGATGTCACAAAACAGGGTTCAGGAACCGCAAATCCTTGTCGTAATTCAATTAATATCATCGTTTCTTCGGTGAGATAAAGAATTACGTCCTCTATGCTGAAGTCTCTGCTACCGTGTGTCTCCCAAAGATCATTTAACTTTTTATCGTCTGTAAAAGAAACGCCATCCAGAATTCTGAGCAACCTAATCATACTGTCATTATCGACAATAAAAATTCCCTTTTGGCTGTGTAATATTGTCTCTTCTACGGCGTAGGTTAAGCTATATGGTGCCTTGGTGTATTGCATTACCATCTTCCTTTTAACTGAACGGCCGTAGTTCATACGGCCGTGAGCAGAAAACAGAGTTAATATTTCAATGGTTATGCTTCTGAGCGAATACAGTTCGGACCTGCGCAGGTTGAGCAGTTTGCACAGTTTGCATTTGCACATGAAGTTGATAAATGATAAATCCCTTTTTTCATTGGGGATTTGAATGTGGCAAGTTTAGAGCCAAAAGATTTTTTTACTTTAGACATGGTTTATTCTCCATTAATCAAATGTTGATTTATCTCATTTAAAACGCCCTTGTCGAGCTTTTAAATTATCAATAATCATTTACGGTAATGCAATAGTTTTTTGTTTAAAATGTTCTGTATAAATTTAATATGCGTATTCCAGCCTATTCGATCACCATTTTGCATGGCCGCTCGATCACTGTTTTGCATCGGCTTTGTTGAATTTAATGAATTTCACGTAAGTGTTATACCCATCCTCTTTAGAATACGCTCACCCGCATCCTGAGGTATTTTCAATGATGTTATTTTATTAATCTCATGATTGAGGTCAAGCCCTTCTGTCAATGAAAAGTCACAATTTGAAAGATCATTGCGTCTGAATTCAGTATTAATGAAATCCGAACCAGAAAAGTCTGATCCCTGCAGATTGGTTTCTTCGAAAAGACAGTCATTAAAACTGCTTAAAAGGAAACTCGATTTCTGCAAGCGCAGACCAATAAAATCAACAAATCGCAACTTGCATTTGTTAAGTGAAAATGTACAGGGGAACATTATATCTGATACATTGATGCCCTGAAGTAAGCAGTTTTCAAACTCACAGTCTATAAGTTTGAAAAAATTTAAATTTATATTTCTGAATGAACAATTTATAAATCTGCACTGCTCAAATTCACATTCGCGAAAATTCATGCCGTCAAGTTGAATTTTGTTAAAAGTACAATAACTAAAATTCGTGCCGGAGATGTTATCTTCAGAAATTTGGCGCCTAGATATTTTTTTATTGTATACTTCCATAATTAAAATACCTTACTTTGTTAATTCTCTGAGGAAAGCTTGCTCAGGCGTGCTTTCGTTGTTGGTTTTCATAAAAGCGTTCATGTCTGAATGCCGACTGATACCAGATTTTGACAGCATGTAAAATGGAATTTCCCCTCTGGTGAGTTCGTCAAATATATGTGTGGAGAAAAAAACAGTTTTATCCTCACTGATTATTTTTGTGACAAGTTCCCACAGCATCATCCTGTACTGTATATCAATACCAACAGTCGGCTCATCAAGTAAAAAAAACGTGCGTTTTTACAAAGGGTAAGCATCAGAGATATTATAAGCCAACGCTTCTCTCCATAACTTACTGTATAAGTTCTTTTATGTCTGATTTTTTCATACCGGATAAAAAACTCATCGTTCCATTTTTCATTAAGTAGTGCCCACGCATGTTTTTTTGTGATTTTGTTAAAACAGCAAACAAGATCTAAAACTTCTTCACTCTTAAGAGTACCAGAAAGATTGATAATCTGCGGCAGACATACCATTTCAGCATCAGAAAAGTGACGTTTTACAGAGCCCTGATAGTTTTTTACCCCCCCCCTTATAATGTTGAAGAGTGTTGTTTTTCCCGCGCCATTCTCTCCAAGGAGGCCAATAAGCCTGCCCTGTTCAATTTCAAGGGATAGGTTGCTAAATACAGGATTTTGACCTTTGTATGAAAATTTAAGGTCTCGAATTTCAATAAGAGATTCCTTCATTGAGAACTCCACACCGGCTCTGTCCGGAATGTCATAGCTGAAACCAAGCTTAACATTAGCATCATGCCATAGAAGATAAATGTCAAAAGAGATAAGCTTTTTTTCAGCACCAAGAAGAGTTGAATATACGACAATCGGATTTATCTGGTTAAATATGTTGATAAACCCGTGGTCATATTTTAAAGAAACTATTCCAAATACCATGCATACTGTTATCAGCACAGAATAAATTGTACTTGCTGTCTGGAAGGTAATACGTAGTGATGACATAGCCGTCATAGAAATCATCATTAATGCATTTATGCACAACGTTTTAATAACCATAATTATCGTGAGAGTGTCAGGCTTAGCCTGAAAGCCCGCATAAACCACACCAACAAAAAAGCACACATATACAACGGACATCGTCAGAGAAGCTATTAACTGAGAGCGGATGAATAATAAACGTCCGGACATGTCGTGTACAAAAGTTGCTATAAACCCACTCTCTCTTCTACCTGTCAGATAAAGGCAATAATTAAAAAGAACAACAGAAAAAGAAATGTATCCCAGAAACCATGAAACCTGCCCACGGATCCATGACGAATCACCAGCATGAATCCCAATTTCATTGAAATGAAGGAAGAAGAATAGAACTGTAGGAGACATAATTGTCCAGACCAAGCTAAACGGCATTCTTATCTGTTCCAAGAAAAATATTGATGACATTTTAAATGTGGCCACTTGCTGTCCTTATGGAAATGGTACCATCACGGATTCTCTTTGCACTAACCCGATTCCCCGTTGATATATTTTATTATTGAAATTAAGTGAGCCTGAGCCATTCATATGCAGAAAAAAATCCGGACTGAGGATTTTCGTATACCATACAAGCCCTTCTCGCACTCTCTCTCTTGCATAGTAGACGAAAATATTATCTGAAATATTCTCGAGATATGAGTAAATGTCATGATTTTTTTCAAAAGGTCTAAGTCTGATACTAAACCTGAATTTTTTAAAATCGTGTTTTTACAAAGATCGAGATAAGTATCATAACTGTTACAGGACAAAAAATGACGTTGATAGCTGTCAATAATATCATTATCAGAATAGCCGCCATTAATAAAGTTATGGAGACAAATATATGATTGCCACAACTCTGTAACCGATTTAGATAACGCTTTTCTCAGATTTACTGAATAAGATAGTCCGGTGCTGTATTTTATCTCACTGTTTTTCCCTTTCGTGCCGTAAAGAGTCAGTATTGCGTGTCCTGGTGCTCCGGGAAGAGTAATGTCGAAGATCCTGAGCTCCCCTTCGACTCTGAGTGATGATAAGATTTCATCAACAAAGCTGATGCCGCTCACTATATCTTGAGAAATCTCAAAATTTGCCTTGCCGCTGAGCCAGTAGAGCAATAGAGACTGCCGCTCCATAAACTCATAAAGTGCGCCTTCTACAGCATTCTCCAAATTTCCGTGAAAACTGCAGCCACAGGTATCCCTGTCTGGATAAAATTCAAGATCTTGTGCAGCCGTTATGTTATCTAGAGCGACCAGAACCGCAGGAATTTCGATCTTATCAAGACTTAACAGGTTGTAAGCACGAACAGTTTTAAACTGGTGTTTTTTTACTCTGCTCTCACTCTTAGAGGATGTCTGCAATAAAGCTTCTGCAAAAGCACCTGCAGACTCAGGTGGCATCATCTCATAAAGTGTTTTTTCGGGACCCGCGACAATTTCATTGAAAAAGTGTCGCCGCTCAAAGTATTCCCCTATTGCTCCCTGTATGGATTTCATAGTTTCACCAGCTGCGCTGGCTGGTGTAATACGCTCATAATCCCATACCTGTGAAAAAGCAGGCATATTTCTATTTAGCTTAGGACTCATCACCATTGTGGCAGGCCAGGCTGACATGAGGTTGCTGTAAACATTAATCATCAGCGACATCTCCGAAAAATTGAATAATCACCGGGGCTGCTGTCCTCAAGTCGATGTTCATGGTCTTTGCCACATAGGTATCAGTAAATCCTGCCCAGACGCGATTCCTGAGACCAATCCGATCTGCGACCAGCCCGGCATTGTGATACATTGAACCTGTTTCCATTAATGCCATTCTGTAACCTCTGTATCTGTATTTGAACAGCGCTTTTTCAAATATGATGCAATAGACTAAAGCAAAATGAGGCCGGCCCAGTCGCTCAGCATCTCCTCCTGATAGACACCGGTAAAGCTCTTCCGTATCACCTACGGTAACGGGCTCTACTGCCCTACTTAGTGGAAGATAGTGATAAACGTTATTTCCTGAACGCCAGTTTTCAGTGTTTTCAGATAACCGGCACAAAAAAACCTCAATAGGATACTGGGCTCCACCAGAGGGATATGGACGCCTTACTGAAGCCAGATCATGTGGGCTGAATGCATTAAGAAGGAGTTTCTCGGTTTTCTTTAGAGCGAGTTTTTTTTTCATCGCAAAAAGCAATTCCTGATGGTAACCGGTCGTAACCAAAATTGCCGTCCATTGATATTTTTTCAGATAAATTAAAACCCGGTCTGAAAAGAATCTCTTTATTCTCAAATTTATCAAGCCTAGTAACTGGAACTGCAGATACAAATGTCCTGTCTGCGAATTCGGGAAGTGATGCAAAGTTGCCTTTTACATGAAAACTTTTTACATCATCAAGAACCTCAGGATCTGAATAATGTGTAACTTCTAGCAGTGAAAGTTCATGCTTAGACATTTATCTCTCCACGCAGTCACAAGCTTGCCAATGTATGACAGGTTCTTTATTTATAACGCAGGTAATGAGGTCTGTATTTATAGAAGACATGAATGTGTCCACATGGCTCTTGACCAGTGAAATGCCAATCAGTTCCTGGAGGCGACGTTTGATGAGATGCTGACTGAATCCCCTTTCTGAATTGCTCAGAGCCACGGCAGGCAGGGCTATTTGATGGTTTCTGAGTATTTGGAGAAGATTAGCCCAAGACATTTCGTTTCGCCTGAAGCTCTTTTCTTCTCTATTTAGCCATCGTTCAATGTGGCAGAAGTGGCAGGGTGTACCCAGTTCGGGGGAATAGACACCGTCTATCCGGAAACATTCTTTCAGATAGTAGCTTTGTATAAATCCTGCGCCAGTCGTCTTCTCAAATTTATTATATAGAGAGCTAATTATCTCTGGTTGATAATTCTCAAAATGGATCCAAGTAAGCGTATTAACTGGCATTTCAAATTCTGGAGCTTTTACATCCATTATCGCGTGAATATTAATGCCGTCTGCCTTCCACTGCTCCGAAATATCCTTAAAAAGGTGAGGGGTATCGCTAATTATCACCGCACTTTTCCAGAGAGATGAAGTGTTTGTCTGGTTTAATACACCGGTTGCAATAAGAAACTCTTTACCCCTTTCGACTTCAATTTTTTCTCTGCCCAGCAGCTCTTTGAGATTTAGCTCAGAAATTATCCCCCTGTTTTCGTTTAGCTTTTTAAGTACATTTTTCATTCCCTCATGCGCAACATCCACCGAGGATAGATATGTTATCAATAAGGTTTTATTCTTTCTGGATACGATTTCAAATGGCAGAATGTTCAGCATATTCATCCCTTTTTTTAAACAGGGAGCCTTTGGCCCCCTGAACGGTTACTTCAGCTCATCAGATATGTGATCCGCTTCCGCCACTTCCACCGTTTCCGCCACTGCAACCATTACTGCAGCCGCCACAGCCTCCGCCCTGACCACCAGAGCTACCGCCGCCACCGCCGCCTCCACTTCCACCACCTATTCCTACGCTTAGCGGGGACTGACGCGACATCTTAAGCGCATCAACGGACAGCACTACACCAAACTCATTAGCTTTTAATTCCATAACTACTCCTGTAATGAAAATTAATGCTTTGGTTAAGTCATGTATGTTGGCCAACACTGGTTTTTTGCCGTAATTAATTAATTTGATCAATGTAAATAAGTCGCGACTTTTATCTCTTGACTTTAAAATAAACCCAAATTTCATGCAGTTATGTTTTTCTGTGTGTTTATTACGCATAAAATTGTTACATAAAGTTATTCATTGAAATGTTTTTTTCGATAATTTTATTATTGGAGGGGAACTATTTGGTACCGGTATCAATTAGATTTACACCTATACTTGTTGAAGTTGGTCACGGATTTGAAGAATGATAAGTACTTAATATCGTCTTTAGTTAGGCGATTGATTATCCGGCTGCGCTTACACTGCACGTCTTCAAACCACCCTATCCTCATGCGCAGTTTGTCAAGCTGAAGCAGCGCGGTGAAACAGTCGCTGACGGGTTGGAACTCACGCCGTTGCGCATAGTCCCCTACTGGCCAGTAAACTACTGAGGTCTATACAAAAAAAGCTTGCCTTCAACGTTGTGGGCCAGGCTCGAGGTGCACGTTCATATGACCGAAACGGATGCAGTAACAATGCTGAAAAATATGTTAATCAGTACAAATTATAAAAATCATCAGTTGTGAACATATACCGGGATCACCATTCTAATGATTCAGTCATCCCGTATGAGCATTGAGCAACTAACGATCTGGCCACTTAATTACACTTAATACTCAGGAAAATCGATACTGACTAATCTGTGGACTCTCCATTCCACATAAATCATAGTCTTAGTCAGAGGGTGATGACTGCGCTGGAAGAGATAACGCCTCGCGTAGAACAGTATTCAATCGATGAGATGTTCTTGGCTCTGACTGGCATAGACGGATGCGAAGGATTTGAGCCTTTTGGCCGGCGGTTGCGCGCGCATGTTTTGTCCACAACAGGTCTGACAGTTGGGGGCGGCATGGGACTGACAAAACTTTAGCCAAATCAGCACAGTGGGCAAGCAAAGAGTGGCCGCAGTTTCGAGGAGTGCTCGCGCTGACGCAGGATACGCGAGATATTATTGAGGTGACCATGCGATCGCTCGACAGGTTCTGGCTAGATGGGCAACGTTACATGAAAGCGGGGGTTATGCTTGATGACTTCACGCCTGACGGCGTCAGCCAGTTAAACCTGTTTGATGAGGACAAGCCGCGGGCTAACAGCGCGAAACTTATGAAGGTCATGGACCGCATCAACCAGTCCGGGCTCGGGCACATGTGGTTTGCGCGTCAGGGATTCAGTAATGAGTGGCAGATGAAGCGGGAATTACTATCACCTGCCTGGACTACTCGCTGGAGTGATATTCCTCTGCCCGAATACTTTAGATTCGAGTTAAGTTTTGAGCTTAAGGATAATTTGATTCTTTTATTCAAGAGACCCGCTAGCGACGTCCGGAATTTGTTTCCACAAACGCGAGGTCCAAGTTTTTTTAAGATGCTCCGGATTAGAAGATGTATAAGTTGATTTAATAAAGCTCTCTTTGCTGTTCCCCCGAACTTCTAGCGTCAAACGGTCATCTACTGCCCAGTTCCGGCTCATACGATAGTAGCTGCCCGATTGTGCATCCCAGCTGGTGCCTTCCGAAATGGCTGATGCTGACCAGCCTGCATTTCCCTGACCGCTATTACGCGCGGCAGTGACATCGGTGTCCGATACAAAACCATAATGCAGTTTCAGGCGCACTGCAGCCGTATCGACAGGGACTGAAAGAGTGGCTGAGGTCCAATTCACAGAGTCACGCTGTGTCAATTCTGCGTTTTTACTAACAGGTTTTTGACTTTCAGGGTTTAAGAGCGAATTCAAATTGCCAATACCGAATTCGTTCAATGTGTTGTTGCCACAGCCTGAGAGCATTAACAGGAAAGTTGTGAGGGAGAAAGCAGTTAGCAATTTTTTCATTGTGTTGACCTTTAGGTTAGGGCTACCTGTAGCAGCCCGGAATTATCAGAATGTAAAGGTAAGCTGGGCAGCCGCTCCATATGTGCGGTCGGCGCCGGCCATACCTGTCAAGTCAAGATGCACGACGTTGAATGGTGAAATGCCAACACCGGCTGTAAAGACGTTATTCTCACCGTTTCGCATATCAGCCCGATAACCCGCGCGAAGCTTGGCCCAGTCCCAGGCATTGAGTTCGGCACCGATACCGGCATACTGTGCTTTTTCATCGGAGGCAAAGCCGCTGGCTGGGGTCAAATCAACATCTGTTGCCAGCGTGATGAAGCCATTGCTCCAGGAGGTACCAGCCGTGGCCTGCGGGCGGATTTGGAAAGTGTCTTGGAGACCATTCACTTCACGGGTGCTCACATTCCGTGAGACCAGGTTCTGTCCGGTCAGGCCCACCGTCCATTCAGGTGTCAGCTGCGCGGCTAAACCGATATCCATGTTGGCGCCACTTTCCGAGCGTTTCCATTCACCGCTGTGAAAGTCAGAAGTGCTGTAGTTATTAATGGCCACGTTATAGTTCCAGCTATCGACCAGCTGAAATTTTGGCGTGATCCCCACCGAAACCGGAGTGACGACCAGCGTGAACTGATGGGCCATGGCGAGGCCTTATTCACTAACCAGTGCCGCCACCCCTTCTGCACGAGAGGTCAGCTGGTCCAGATCGTCCTGCGTGGCCGAGAAAATGCCGGTCTGCGCGGCATCGAGATACTTCAGATCGTGATCGGTCACTACTGCACGGGCCTTTGCCTGTCCCCAGCCTTTCGCCACCAGGGCAAAGGGCAGCGTGTCGTTCGGAATGGCAATCACGGCCGACACGCCAGCGCTGGCGTGACCACTGTCACCTGAAACGTCCTGCAGAGATTTTTTGAGCGCTGCGGACTGTGCTGCACTGTTACCACTGCCGGCAGAGTCACTGAGGCGTTTCCAGTTGTCTTATACACGATCAAGGCCGTCCTGCAAGTTATCCGGATCGCTGACCTGTGCCCCGATGCCCGGAAGGATAATGCCCACATCGTCACTGGCATCATGGCGCGTCATCAGCGCCGGGTTGGCCAGCGCGGCCGCCGTGTAGCTGGATGAGGCCACGCCAGTACCGCCCATTGCGTCTTTACGCGCCTCGGTCCAGGAATCTGCTGCCTGAGCCGCCGGCAAAGCAGTCGCAAACAGCGCCAGTGTTATTCCGTGTGTAATTATGGATACTTTCATCATTTATTTTCTTTCATCGGTTATATTTTTGGGTAAAGCGAATCCCTGGTACTGACGCACCAATAAATAAGGGTAAATTCTGTTGCCGCCATTTAATAATGAGGGATGAAACAGCAATATATCGTTAAGAGTTAATCTTTTCCTTACGCCTGTGAGCTATTCAAGTGAGCGAGATTTTCCGGTCAACTAATTATTTTTTTCATTCCCAAGTCCACTGACAGTTAATACCCTTGTCTTTCTGTTCTTCAACAAAAGTTCTGAGTATTGAAAGCAATGAAACGGGTAATTCATTCCCTCGAATAAACTGAGTAAAGATATGCTCAGGTACTGATGCCGTTTCAATATCTCCCAGTCGGGATATTTCCCTTATCGTTTCGCAGAAAGTCAGAAAATCGTTTGTCTTATAATTATCTACAACCTCATGCGGAATAATGCCACTGCAGGTTACGACTCTCAGGGTTATTCTGTTAATCTGTTTCAGCTGACGGATAAAGACGACCGTTTCCATTTTACCGCCGATATGGTCAATACTACTGTCCTGACGAACAAGTGTAATGGCAGGAAGTACGGTTCCGGGGCAGACCTCAGGCAGGAGGCGATCTGCGACATCCTGCCAGCTGGTGAACGTCACCTGTTTGACAGTCTGTTTCTCAGCACCGTTAAGCCAGTCAGTAGACACGCCGAACCTGATGGATTACTGACGCCGTCAGATAGTCCAGCGTGCGCTCACGGCTCTCCAGTACGCTGAGCCCCATGTTCATCCCAGACAGCAGCGTGGCCACCCCGGTCACGCTCAGCCGGTGCGCGTCCATCAGCTGCAAGAAACGTTCATAAATCCGCGTTACCGTGGCCTGACGTGGGGCGAGCGTTTCCAGCATTATCCCCTCCATCAGAACGTTGACCAGTTCGGCGGTGGAAATACCCAGTCTCTGCTATACCCGCGAGATGAACTCCCGTACGGCAGGACGAAAGCTGATGGCCATGGGCGTGCCCGCTGTTTTTTTGCCTTCGACAAACTGTCGGACCAGCTGCTGCATTTCTTCATCCTGCTCCAGCGCAATACGGGAGAGGATGGTTGTCATAGTATTTCGCTTCATAAGTTCCCTGATGCTGGCTAACGTCATGATTTGACTTATGTCAGGCTCATCTGTAGCCGCTGTGATTACGTTACCTGGCTGTGCGGCACCTGTATAACGGATAAAATCGATCGTTCAGATCGAATACACGCATGTAGCCAGTGTGAGCTGCTGCGCAGGCCGGTGACAGGGGAAATTATTTCTGCCCATCAGAAGATTTTCGTTTCAGAACCAGCACAGGCCAGACACTTCGAAATTCCGTGCGCCAGCGCCATTGCCGGAAAAGGATTTCCAGCTGCATCACTGCCTTCCTGGCCGGGGTAAAGGGAATACTGTATGTCCGGCTGCGAACATCAAAGCCGCATTTCTCCAGGTGAGCCATCACCCTGCGGGCGCGGATGCCGGTCAGGAGATGGGAGGAGATGATGACGGTCTGGTGAGTTTGCAGCGCCTGACAGGCAGAAGTGTTAACGCTGTTCCAAAACTGGCCGACCTTCTCCGGCGTCAGATTCGTGGTGGGCTGCCAGGGAGCAAGATGCACCCAACCTCGCGTGCGTCTGTGGCTTATAAGCGTTAACGCCGGCCTGAACTGGCGTTCTACGCGGGCAAGTGGTTTCAGCATGAAAGGTATGCAGGCTAGCAGCGCCCAGACCGTGACAAAAACGCCATGTCTGCTGCCGCCAGTAAAGTTGCTGCTCATAAGACTGGAGAGGACCAGCCATGAAGTCAGAGTGATAAAGACAATCATCTGCTGCATAAATGAAACTCTGCACGATAGAAGGAAAGAGGGGACATTAGAACAGTAAGGTGAGTGGTTGACAGTCAGAAACCGTGAACCGGTTATGAAGATTTTTAGCAAGTGAGATTTCTGCTCCGGCTAATACCGGTTTTTTCATTGCAATTGTGGCAGGGGCTTTTAGCGTAACGTCATTTTATCAGGCTGAAACCTGAGGAGGTAACGGTGCGCGGACTAAACTGGTTAACAGGCAGGAACAGACAGCAAAACAGTGCTGATGCTTCGGCTGACTCTGATAACAGAGAGCAAATAAAGACATCAGAGGCGGGCTGGCATCCTGCCCAAAGCGCTGCAGCCTGTTTGGCATCAAGGGATCGACGTCAGCTCATCAAAGTATTGTCAGAAAACAGTCCGCTTTCGAAAACCGTAACAGACGCATGGTGGCTAAGTCCCCTTGAGCAGATGGCTGCCCGCGTTCAGGCGTGCCCGGCAGCATGGAACGGCCCCTTTTCAGGCCCCGGGGGATTTACCGACCTGAGTCTCACGGTGGCCACGCGCGCCGTCAGGCTGGTGCGCGGTATGATGCTGCCACCGGGAGCCTCGCCTGAAGAGCAGTCAGAGCAAGCCCCTGGCTGGGTTTGTGCTGTGTACTGGGCCGGACTATTTCATCACCTCAACTGGCTGTCGCAAATGGAAGGGGGGCTTGAGAACGGACGCGTCTGGTATCCGGGAATGAGTGTCCCCGACGTAGCCTGGCGGGTTCGTCCTGTGAAAAAAAAGGGGGGAGAGATGAGTGGTTTGTATATGGCTCTCAGCCTGCTGCCGGACGTCGGCATGCTGTGGCTGCAGCGCTGGCCAGTTCTGTCAGACAGCCTCCTGCTTTACCTGTCAGGAAGACGAAAGGAATCGGGGATACTAAACAGCATCATCAGTGATGTCATTATCAGCTGTGGCATGCCAGCAGGGCTCACCATGGCCGGAGTATTGTCATCTGAGTTGTCACCATCACCGGTGTCATCAGGATCAGATGATACGTCCCCAAAATTATATGAAACCGAAGCGATCCCGTTGTCCAGTCAGGGTACAGAAATCGCTAAATCAGTACCAATTGAAAGTGCGGTTGTTTCCTATAGTGCTCAGCACGTAGAAACGACAATGTCTGTAGCTGTGCCGCTACCTGAACTCAGGCTGGGGCTTGAATCTGCACTGAACAGGAAAGAAACAGAGGCCGAGCCTGAAGGGGAGATTTCGTCAGATGGAGCAGACCACCAGGCCTCTGCAGAAAACCTCATGTCAATGCTGGATCTGATGGCACATGGCCAGTCTCCAGCAGCGGGAGCGGTTCACTCCTTAACTCCCGGGTTGGCTCCTTCAACAGACGAGCTGCCTGCAGGTAAATCCTCGGACAGCGAAGCCCTCCCCGGGGAAATCTATCTGGAGTGGCTCAGGGACAGCGTTGAGGATGGCACGATAAGCGTTAATGAAAGAGACAGTGTTTTACATGTACTGGCGCAGTTTGTATTTCTGGTTTCTCCAAGCTGTTTTTACCGATACATGTCAGCAAAGGGTGAAGAAGCAGCTGATAAGGATCGGCTTCAGAAAAGCTTTGAGTCGCTGAGCATACATCATTCACGAAATGGTAAAGGGCTGTTCCATTACCATCAATACGATTCGCCGGATAAAAGCGGTCGTTTTACGAAAGTGTCAGGCTACATGATTAAAGCCGACATTATCTTCAAAAAAGGGTGCTGCCCTCCGGACAGCGTATGGCTTTCAGCCAGAAAATAACAAGCTTCAGACTAATTTACTAATGAGGGCGTAATGAAAAAGACATGTTCGTTTGAAGAACTGATTGAAGGATATTTTTTCAGTAAGACTCTGCGAGCTGCAACAGAATGGAGTTATAAAAAGGTGTTAAAGACCTTCCTTAACTTTGCGGGTGAGTCAATTAATCCTGCGGATGTTGATGATATAATTGTCTTAAATTGGAGAAGGCATGTAATAAATGTGGAGGGACTTACCAAAACAACATGGAATAACAAACTTACTCACATGAGAGCATTGTTTAATTTCGCGATTGAGGAAGGACTCGTTTCAACTAATAAGAATCCATTTAATGGAAAAATTGCCCGACCTGATGTGAAGCGTAAGAAAACGTTGACTGATACTCAAATAAACAAAATTTATCTTTTGATGGAGTCAAGGGAGTATGATGAACAGTTTGGGAAAAATTTTATCCAAAGGTCAGCGTTGAGGCCTGCATGGTTTTGGCTTACGGTACTTGACGCCTTACGAAGAACAGGAATGAGGCAAAATCAACTTCTGCATATTAGATTATGTGACGTCAGTTTTGAACATAACTGGATAAGCCTTCGTCCAGAAGGAGCGAAAAATCATAAAGAGCATTTAGTTCCAATTACACGTCACCTGAAACCAAGACTTGAAAGGCTTTATAACCTTTCTCTTGAGAAAGGTGCAAAAATGGAAGAGCAGCTTTTCAATTTATCGCGCTTTGATGGACGCAGAAATGAGATCAGTGAAAACATGGATAATCCCCCTCTTCGTGCATTTTTCCGACGTCTTTCAAATGAGTGCGGATTTGTTGTGAGCCCTCATCGGTTCCGCCACACAATAGCGACTAACTTGATGAGTATGCCTGATAGAAACCTTAAAATGGCTCAGGATCTTTTGGGCCATTCCACGCCAGCCGTTACTCTACAATACGTAGAAAGCGACATAAACAAGGTCAGAAGTGTATTGGAATAACTGGAAGTTGCCTAAGATTAATCTTAAGTCAAATCTTAACGATATGATTCTTAACGGAGAAAAAAACCGAGTTAAACCTTTACAAAAGATTGACAGAAAACGTTTCTAAAGGTAAATACGTTGCTGAAGTTTTTTTTAAGGACGTGAGAAATCCAGAGGATGCTCGAACATCCTCCGGACTTAAGTCCCGTGTTCAACTATGGTGCGGTAAGTAAACTACCAACATCATGCTGGGGACCACTGTCATGCCCGTTAAGGATCTCAACCCCTAACGAACAGGCTCTGAAGAGTGGTGCCCGGAGGCGGAATCGAACCACCGACACGGGGATTTTCAATCCCCTGCTCTACCGACTGAGCTATCCGGGCAACGGGGCGCATTAAACCTTAATGGCTCACAACCGTCAACGGCTTTCGTCAAAAAAACGGTGCAATCGTGACTGATTGCTTGCTTTTCAGGCAGGCTGACCAAAATATCACCCTGCGCTTTACCTCGCCCGTGGATCAGCTCAGTGCGCCGTTTTGGCGACACAACGCTATGCTCAGCACATCCTCGGCCAGGCGGCGAGCGGTCGCTACGTCCTGTACGTTACGCTTTACCAGCAGCTTGCTGAGGCAGCCCTCAAGGATCAGCTCCATTTGATCGGCCACCATGCTGGGGTTATCCAGCGCCAAATCCACCAGGATCTCATGAGTAAACTGCCATGAGCTGCGTTTTTGCTGCTCGGCAAGTTGATGCACCGGTTGATCGGGTTGCGGATAGAAACTACAGGCAGCGATAAACAGGCAGCCGGGGAAGCGCCCTTTATTGACGTGTTCACTCAACACTTCATAGCGCGCCAGCAGTTTTTGAGCGGGAGTGAGATGTTCATTGAGCTGCACCTGACGGCGCCAGCTATCGATTTGCTGGCCGTGATAACGCAGGGCGTCATACAGCAGGGCATCACGGTCGGGCCAGAAACGCTCAAGCTGTTCCTTTGTTAGCTCGGTCTCGCCGGCCAGCTGTTGCAGGGAAGTGGTGGCGGCTAATCCGCTCTGCTCAAGCACATTCAGCGCATGCTCAAGAATCTGTTCACGTTGCAAGTGACTCTCCTCTGGAGTGCGGGCCCGTTCGCGGGCGAACGGGCAGTGTCCTGCAACCAGTGTCGTTTAACGCGGCAGATTGTGCAAATGCGCGCTGAAGTCTGCGGCACTCAGGAAACCGGTCACGCGCGAATCAGGGATTTCTTTACCCTGCGCATCAAAAAACAGGATGGTCGGTAATCCGAGCACCTGTAAATGCTGTAGCAGTGCATTGTCTTCCGCACTGTTGGCGGTGACGTTGGCTTGCAGCAGCTGTATCTGGCTCAAATCGTTTTGCACGCCTTGGTCGCTGAAGGTGTATTTTTCAAACTCTTTGCAGGCCACGCACCAGTCGGCGTAGAGATCAACCATGGTGATGCGGCCCTGTGCCTGCTGCAAGGCGCTATCCAGTTGTTCGCTGCTGGCAATGGTTTTGAACGGCAGATGGGCAACGGATTGCACACTGTTGCTGCTGCCAAAGGCCCAGTCTTGCAGCGGACGCGCCGCCACTAGTGCCGCCGCCAGCATCACGATTTGCAGGATGCGCCATTTGCCCTGCGCACGCAGGCTGAGGCTGAACGCCCAGGCAAAGAAGGCCACGCCAAGCATGCTCCAGAGACGCAACCCCCAAGTATCGCCGATGACGCGCTCCAGCAAGAACACCGGCAATGCCAGAATCACAAAGCCAAAGCCCTCTTTGACGCTTTGCATCCAGGGGCCACTTTTTGGCAGCAGCCTGTTACCAAACATCGTGACGGCAATCAACGGCAGGCCCATACCGAACGCGTATAACCATAGCGTGCCGGCACCGGCCCACAGATTGCCGCTTTGGGCGATATACAGCAGGATGGCGCTGAGCGGCGCGGTGGTGCAGGGCGAGCAGATCAATCCTGCCAGCGCACCCATCATAAACACGCCAGGCAGCGAGCCACCTTGTTGGCGGTTACTCCAGAGCGTCAGGCGGGTTTGCAGGCTGGAGGGCAGTTGAAAAGAGAACAGGCCAAACATCGACAGGGCCAGGACGATAAACAGCACCGACAAGCCAATTAACACATACGGATGTTGCAGTGCAGCCTGGAAACGTAAGCCCGCCGCCGCAACGACCATGCCGAGCAGGGTATAGGTCAGCGCCATCCCTTGCACATATACCATTGCCAGCGCAAACAGGCGGCCCACCGAATAGCGACGTGGCCCACCCAGAATGATGCTGGAGATCAGCGGGTACATCGGCAACACGCAAGGCGTGAAGGCGACACCGATACCAATCAGCAGCGCCCACAGCGGTGAAAAGGGCAGTGGCGTTGAAGAGGGGCCAGGCTGAGCCGTGACCGCTGGCGCAGCAGAATTCAGCGCGACAGGATTCAGCGGCACGGAGCGGGTTTCGGGTGGATAGCAGAACCCGGCAGCAGCGCAGCCTTGGTAGGTGACCGTGAGCGTCGCACCTGCATCGGCCTGACGTAGCGTGATCGGCAGTTGCAGATCCTGCGGATAGATTTCGCTTTTGCCGTAAAACTCATCTTCATGCGGCTTGCCCGCTGGCAGGGCAAGGGGGGCTATCTGCGCCTGTTGCGGGGTGACGTGAATTTGCTGGCGATACAGGTAATAGCCATCCTTCACCTTCCAGCTCAGCGTCAGCTGATTACCTTGCTGGCTGAAATCAAAGCCAAAGGCCTGGTCGACCGGCACAAAGCGGCTGTTGTTATTGGGTGAGAAAATATTCGCGTGCGCGGAAAGGCAAAACAGCAGCGCAAAGCAAAGGCCCATCAGGCGGGAGAGTCGTGCAGCCATGACGATGTAATCAGCTCCGTTGGCAAATAGGCCGCGATGATAACACGGCCGCCTCGCCTCGAGGTTTTCAGGATGTAACGGCGCTACAGAATCAGGCTACCAAACAGGAAGCCAAACGCCACCGAGAAGGCGATTGCCAACACGCCGGGAATAATAAAGGAGTGGTTAAAAACAAACTTGCCGATTCGGGTGGAGCCGGTGTCATCCATCTCTACTGCCGCTAACAACGTGGGATAGGTTGGCAAAACAAACAGCGCGGAGACAGCGGCAAAAGAAGCGATGGCTGCCAGCGGTGACACGCCTAACATCAGGGCGGCGGGCATTAGCGCTTTGGTGGTGGCGGCCTGTGAGTAGAGCAGGGTAGCGGCGAAGAACAGCACCAGCGCCAGCATCCAGGGATAACTTTGCAGCATATCGCCCGCGACGGTCTGGATATCGGTCAGATGTGCTTTAACGAAGGTATCACCGAGCCAGGCGACGCCCATCACACAGATACAGGCGCTCATGCCAGATTTAAAGGTGCTGGCACTGAGGATCTCACCGGTATCCACTTTGCACGTCAGGCAAATCAGGGTCGCGACGGTCAGCATAAAGACCACAATCGCTTCGTTACGCGGCAACACTGGGTTGCTGATCAGTCCGACGCTGTCACTGATTGCTGTGGCGTACAGCACTACGGCTGCAATCCCCAACAGGAACAGCAGCACAGAACGTTTGGCGCCCGGTTTGATGTCATAAACACGTTCGCCGCGTAGTGTGACTTCCCCCTTGGCCAGACGCGCCTGGTAAACCTCGTCCTCTTGCAACTCTTTGCCGAGGAAGCTGGTGATCACCGCCGCACAGAAGATGGCGGCCATGGTGGCGGGGATCGACACGGCAAGCAGCGCCAGATAGCTGACGCCGCGCGGTTCAAGAATCGACGCAAAGAACACCACGGCGGCGGAAAGCGGGGAAGCGGTAATGGCGATCTGCGAGGCGACGACGGCAATCGACAGCGGGCGCGAGGGACGAACACCTTGTTCTTTAGCGACTTCAGCAATCACCGGCAGGGTGGAGAATGCGGTGTGCCCCGTGCCGGCCAGTAACGTCATCACATAGGTGACCAGTGGCGCAAGGAAGGTGACATACCGTGGGTGTCGACGTAATAACCGTTCGGCCAGACCCACCATATAGTCCAGCCCACCGGCAATTTGCATCGCGGCAATCGCAGCGATCACCGCCATGATAATTTCGATCACATCGAAGGGAATGGCGCCGGGTTTCATGCCGAAGAAGAGTGTCAGCACCAACACGCCAAATCCGCCAGCAAACCCAATTCCAATGCCGCCTAAACGCGCACCGAGCCAGATTGCCAGCAGAACAATCAATAACTCCACACCTACCATTCATTCCGCTCCTGAGCCATGGGGGGAAATCCAGACTCTTAAAATTGTATACCCTTAATACTTAAAGGTGCAGGTGCGTTGGATACGTGCATTCACCTCAGTCACTGACTTCAGTAAGCTCCTGAGGATTCATGCACTTGCCGCCTTTCTGAACCAAGAGTAGGCCCCATGAGGGGGCTCGAATTATTTTGGGTATGGTCGCCATAAGAAAAAAAGCACGCCGTATTGTATACAAGCGTGCTTTTGGCGATTTGATCCGGAACGGATTACTGTTCGTTTTCGTCGGTGTAGCGTTTGGCTTTATAAGTCGGATGCATCAGGTTCTGGATGGAGAAAATATCATCCAGTTCTGTTTCGGTCAGTAGGCCGCGCTCCAGCACCACTTCACGTACGCTCTTACCGGTTTCTGCACAAATCTTGCCGACGATATCGCCATTGTGGTGGCCGATGTAGGGGTTCAGATAGGTGACGATACCAATCGAGTTGAATACGTAAGCTTCACACACCGCTTTGTTGGCGGTAATGCCGTTAACGCATTTTTCCAGCAGGTTGAAGCAGGCGTTGGTCAGAATGCTGATCGACTCGAACAGCGCCTGGCCGATGACCGGCTCCATGACGTTCAGCTGCAACTGACCCGCTTCTGAGGCCATGGTGACGGTAATATCGTTACCGATGACTTTGAAGCAGACCTGATTCACCACTTCTGGCACGACCGGGTTCACTTTGGCTGGCATGATCGATGAACCTGCCTGCAGTTCAGGCAAGTTGATTTCGTTCAGGCCCGCACGTGGCCCGGAGGAGAGCAGGCGCAGGTCATTACAAATCTTCGACAGTTTCACCGCCAGACGTTTCAGCGCTGAGTGCACCATGACGTAGGCACCACAGTCCGAGGTGGCTTCGATCAGATCTTCTGCAGGCACCACCGGCAGGTTGCTGACTTCAGCAAGGCGCTGTACCGCCAGTTGCTGATAGCCATCTGGGGTGTTGAGACGGGTACCGATTGCGGTCGCGCCAAGGTTCACTTCCAGCAGCAGTTCTGCGGTGCGCAGAATACTGCGTGTTTCTTCATTCAACAGTACGTTGAAGGCGTGGAACTCCTGACCCAGCGTCATCGGCACCGCATCCTGAAGCTGCGTACGGCCCATCTTCAGAATGTTTTCGAACTCGACCGCTTTACGCTGGAAGCCTTCGCTCAGCTGGCTAATGCCGTCCAGCAGTTTCAGGATGGAGGCGTAAACCGCGATACGAAAACCGGTGGGATAAGCATCGTTAGTCGACTGACACTTATTCACATGATCGTTGGGGTTGAGGTACTGGTATTCACCTTTCTGGTGGCCCATCAGCTCAAGGCCGATGTTCGCCAGTACTTCGTTAGTGTTCATGTTAACCGAAGTCCCCGCGCCGCCTTGATAGACGTCAACCGGGAACTGATCCATGCATTTACCGTTATTCAGCACTTCATCACAGGCCTGAATAATGGTGTTAGCAATGTTGCGAGGGATTGTTTGCAGCTCTTTGTTGGCGAGCGCGGCTGCTTTTTTTACCATCACCATACCGCGAACAAATTCCGGTATGTCGCTGATTTTATTATTACTAATGTAGAAGTTCTCAATCGCACGCAGAGTATGAACACCGTAGTAAGCGTCTGCCGGAACTTCGCGCATGCCTAACAGGTCTTCTTCGATACGAATGTTGTTCGCCATGATTACCTTCTTATTATTTCTGCGGTGTGGCTGCCAGGCGACCGGGATGGTCGGCGGCAATCACTGTGCAGGTGAAGCAATTATATTGTCGTGGAATACCCGCACCGACATTTTATCCATCTTCGGGCTGGCGGGCACGATCATATTCTGTTGTTACAGAATTGTTTGTGCACAGATCACTTTACGGGCATTTGCTGGCCCAGCGGTAATAACGATATGTGATGTAGTTCGCAATTTTAAGTCAGTGGGAAAAATTTGGCAGGATCGGTTGAAATCATGGGTTCAGATGCCCATCTCTATCAATACGGTCTTACAGACCATCCCATTCTGCTGCCTGGCAAATAGCGAGGCAGCTCTACTCACAGGAGATATCGGTGCGCTGGATACCGTTCGTGATTTTTTTTGTTCTGGCCTGGATTGAGATCTCAATTTTCATTCAGGTCGCGCATGCGCTGGGCGTGCTGCTCACCATGCTGCTGGTGATTTTCACCTCCTGCATTGGTGTTTCGCTGGTGAAAAACCAAGGCATGAAGAACTTCCGCCTGATGCAGGAGAAGCTGGCGCGTAACGAAAGCCCAGCAGCGGAGATGACCAAAAGCGTTTCACTCATCATCTCTGGTTTCTTATTGCTGCTGCCGGGATTCTTTACCGACTTCCTCGGTTTACTGCTGCTGTTGCCGCCGGTGCAGAAGCATCTGACGCTGAAATTGATGCCACATTTACGTGTGTGGCGGGGGCCGGGCGCGGGGCCAGACAGTGGTTTCACCATGGATGGTGAATATGAGCGTAAAGATCAGGATCGTATCGGCCACGACAAAGATCACTGAGTTATCGAAGGCGGCGCAAGCCGCCTTTTTGCTGTCTTTTTCGTCAACGGTTACAAAAACGAAAATTTTTTATTTTTTGCCCCTTGAAAGCCGTTTTTCCTGACCCTATCTCTCTCTCCACGAGGCCGGAAGCCATGCAGTCCGGTTCAACCCCAAAATGAATGATTGGACTTCTCAAAGGAGAGCTACCAAATGAAAATTCGTCCGTTGCACGATCGCGTTATCGTCAAGCGTAAAGAAGTTGAAGCTAAATCTGCTGGCGGTATCGTTCTGACCGGCTCTGCAGCTGGTAAATCCACTCGCGGTGAAGTCCTGGCTGTCGGCAATGGCCGCATCCTGGAAAACGGCGATGTTAAGCCACTGGACGTGAAAGTTGGCGATCTGGTTATCTTCAGCGAAGGCTACGGTGCTAAAACTGAAAAGATCGACAACGAAGAAGTTCTGATCATCTCTGAAAGCGACATCCTGGCGATTGTCGAAGCGTAATTACGCGTAATTCACTGAACGAAACGAATTTAAGGGATATTTGAAATGGCAGCTAAAGACGTAAAATTCGGTAATGACGCACGCGTAAAAATGCTGCGTGGCGTGAATGTACTGGCAGATGCAGTAAAAGTTACCCTGGGCCCGAAAGGCCGTAACGTGGTTCTGGATAAATCTTTTGGTGCACCGACCATCACCAAAGATGGTGTTTCTGTTGCGCGTGAAATCGAACTGGAAGACAAGTTCGAAAACATGGGTGCACAGATGGTGAAAGAAGTCGCCTCTAAAGCTAACGACGCTGCAGGTGACGGTACGACCACTGCAACCGTACTGGCGCAGGCTATCGTCAACGAAGGTCTGAAAGCGGTTGCGGCTGGCATGAACCCAATGGACCTGAAGCGCGGTATCGATAAAGCCGTTGCTGCAGCCGTTGAAGAGCTGAAAACCCTGTCTGTACCTTGCCAGGACACCAAAGCGATTGCACAGGTTGGCACCATCTCTGCTAACTCTGATGAAACCGTCGGTACCCTGATCGCTGATGCGATGGAAAAAGTGGGTAAAGAAGGCGTTATCACCGTTGAAGAAGGCACCGGCCTGCAAGACGAGCTGGACGTGGTTGAAGGTATGCAGTTTGACCGTGGCTACCTGTCTCCATACTTCATCAACAAGCCAGAAACCGGCGCTATCGAACTGGATGCACCGTACATCCTGCTTGCTGATAAGAAAATCTCTAACATCCGTGAACTGCTGCCAGTACTGGAAGCGGTTGCGAAAGCCGGTAAACCACTGCTGATCATCGCTGAAGATGTTGAAGGCGAAGCACTGGCGACTCTGGTGGTGAACACCATGCGCGGTATCGTGAAAGTGGCTGCTGTTAAAGCACCTGGTTTCGGCGACCGTCGTAAAGCCATGCTGCAGGATATCGCTATCCTGACCGGTGGTACCGTGATTTCTGAAGAGATCGGTCTGGACCTGGAAAAAGCCACCCTGGAAGATCTGGGTCAGGCTAAGCGTGTTGTGATCAACAAAGATACCTCTACCATCATCGATGGTGTAGGCGATCAAGGCGCAATTCAGGGCCGCGTAACGCAGATTCGTCAGCAGATCGAAGAAGCGACCTCTGATTACGACAAAGAAAAACTGCAGGAGCGCGTAGCGAAACTGGCAGGCGGCGTGGCCGTTCTGAAAGTGGGCGCAGCCACTGAAGTTGAAATGAAAGAGAAGAAAGCGCGCGTTGAAGATGCCCTGCACGCAACCCGTGCTGCGGTAGAAGAAGGCGTGGTTGCTGGTGGTGGTGTTGCACTGGTGCGTGTTGCGGCGAAAATCGCAGCATCTGGCCTGAAAGGTCAGAACGAAGATCAGAACGTGGGTATCAAAGTTGCGCTGCGCGCAATGGAAGCTCCACTGCGTCAGATCGTGTCTAACGCCGGTGAAGAGCCATCTGTGGTTGCTAACAACGTGAAAGCAGGCGACGGCAACTACGGTTACAACGCGCAGACTGAAGAGTACGGCAACATGATCGACTTCGGTATCCTGGACCCAACTAAAGTGACCCGTTCTGCGCTGCAGTACGCCTCTTCTGTTGCCGGTCTGATGATCACCACCGAAGCGATGGTGACCGACCTGCCTAAAGGCGATGCACCTGATTTAGGCGCAGCTGGCGGCATGGGTGGCATGGGCGGAATGGGCGGCATGATGTAATTTGCCCCTGACTGCTTAAGTCATGTGAAAAACCCTCGATTGGAAACGGTCGGGGGTTTTTCTTTTGGCGGCGAACAAGGTATAAGTAGGAGCGCAATATTGCGGGTTTTACCCGTCATATTTCTGGCTGCAGATGCGTTGGCTGCGTTCATTCACCCCAGTCACTTACTGGAGTAAGCTCTTGGGGATTCATGCCCTTGCCGCCTTTCTGCACCTGGAACTATTTAGGGTAGGTGGCAATGAATGTTCAGAAAAAATGTGCGTTTTTCTGCTACGCTGCCGCCCGACACTGATGATAATAAATGGGGATTACAATGCGGATTAACCTCTTGCTCGGACTGGCGGTAGGGACTTTACTGCTGGCGGGCTGCAGCAGCTCCAATCAACTGAGTTCAGGCGGCGAACGTGTGACCTTCGTCGACCAACAGCCTGGCAGCCAATGTCAGCTTCTGGGTAACGTCACCGGCTCACAGAGCAACTGGTTGAGCGGTTCAGGCGGTGAAGGCAGTTCTCTGCGTGGCGCAGCCAATGACCTGCGTAACCGTGCGGCAGAAATGGGCGGCAACGTGATTTACGGTGCAACCAGCCCAACGCAGAACCTGCTGTCTGCTTTTGCACCGCTTGACAGCAAAATGTCTGGTCAGGTGTATAAGTGCCCTTAATGGCACGGAATGAATATGAAAAAAGCCGCTGATGCGGCTTTTTTTATTCCTGACGGAGCTGTAAATCCAGCGGCGTTTTGCTGGGTTCACCACCAATCTCACGCGCCAGCTTCGGCACCATGTAGCCTGACACCATCGTCAACAATTGACGCACAAGCGCACGGGCTTCATCGTCGGAAACAAAGAAATGGGCGGCACCCTGCACTTTATCCAGCACGTGCAGGTAGTAAGGAAGAATGCCTACATCAAATAACGCATTACTCAGGTTGGCCAGTGCTTGCGCATCATCGTTGATGCCACGCAGCAGCACACTCTGATTGAGCAACGTCACGCCCGCGCGCTTCAACATCTGCATGCCATAGCGCAGCTCGTCATCAATCTCCTGCGCGTGGTTGATATGACTGACCATTAACACTTGCAGGCGCGTCTCAGCCAGAATCTGACACAATCCTTCAGTGATGCGAGCAGGGATCACCACCGGCAAGCGGCTGTGGATACGCAAACGTTTCAGATGCGGAATTTTTTCCAGCGCGGCAACCAGCCACGCCAGCTCATGATCTTTCGCCATCAGCGGATCGCCACCGGAGAAGATGATCTCATCCAGTTCTGGATGTTCCGCAATGTAATCAATCGCAGCCTGCCAGTTGCGTTTATTGCCCTGGTTATCCTGATAGGGGAAATGGCGGCGGAAACAGTAGCGGCAGTTGACGGCACAACCGCCTTTCACCAGCAGCAGCGCACGGTTTCTATACTTATGCAGTAAACCCGGCACCACGCTGCTCTGTTCATCCAGCGGGTCGGTGCTGTAACCTGGCGCATCAACAAACTCCTGACGGCTGGTCAAAACTTGCAGCAACAGAGGGTCTTGCGGATCACCGATAGTCATACGCTGAATGAAGGCGCGAGGCACGCGTAGGGCAAAAAGCTTGCGCGCATCGTGGCCTGCGGCCAAATCTGCATGATGATCGAGAGCTAAAAGTTGCAGTAATTCAGCAGGATCGGTGACAACATCAGCAAGTTGCTGCA
The DNA here is from genome assembly GCF_001485335.1 of Type-D symbiont of Plautia stali. NCBI lineage: Bacteria > Pseudomonadati > Pseudomonadota > Gammaproteobacteria > Enterobacterales > Enterobacteriaceae > Type-D symbiont of Plautia stali. The sequence continues at coordinate 25,021 of NZ_BBOC01000032.1, forward strand.
ACCAATCTTCTCTGATGGGGGGATTTAGGGTTACAATGTGTGCCATTTTTTTGGCTATTACCAGTTCAATATTTACAGAGGGCCTTTATGGCGACTTATCTTAGCAACGATTTCCGTCCCGGTCTTAAAATCATGTTCGAAGGCGAGCCATATGCCATCGAAGCCAGTGAGTTCGTCAAGCCGGGTAAAGGCCAGGCATTTGCACGCGTGAAAATGCGTCGTCTGCTGACCGGTTCTCGCGTTGAGAAGACCTTCAAATCTACTGACTCTGCCGAAGGCGCAGACGTTCGTGATATGACGCTGCAGTACTCTTACAATGACGGCGACTTCTACTACTTCATGCACCCAGAGTCTTTCGAGCAGTATCAGATCGAAGCTAAAGTGCTGGATGACGTGACCAAATGGTTGCAGGACAACGCTGATTGTATCGTTACCCTGTGGAACGATAAAGCGATCGCGGTTCAGCCACCGAACTTCATCGAAGCTGAAGTGACTGAAACTGACCCTGGTCTGAAAGGTGACACCGCAGGTACCGGCGGCAAACCTGCTACTCTGTCGACTGGCGCAGTGATCAAAGTTCCACTGTTCGTGCAGATTGGCGAAGTCGTTAAAGTGGATACCCGCTCTGGCGAATACGTTTCTCGCGTAAAATAATCGTCAAATCAGGCGCATCATCGATGCGCCTTTTTTCATTCTATGAGTTCAGAAAAATGAAAAAGATAGCGAAGTTGGCTGTTTTTGCGTTGCTGGTCTCCTCCGCTTTGAGTGCCTGCAACACTTTCCACGGCTTTGGTGAAGATGTCTCCCATTTGGGTGGCGCGATCTCACACGCAGCTGACAAATAAATTGCGACGACATCACCTTTTCTCCGTGGCTTAGCCGCCGAAGTGTCTTATCAGGTCTATGCTTGAAGGGCTGTACTTTCTACTGCAACCAACAAGGATATGGCTATGTTAAAGAAAAGTATTGTCGCGATTTTCTCAGTCTTGGTGCTTTCAACTCTGCTTTCTGCCTGCAACACCACCCGTGGTGTAGGGGAAGATGTCGAAGCAGGTGGCAAAGCCATTCAACGCAGCACGCAGTGATGAAGACCGGTGCGAAACCTGATTTCGTACCGGCTTTTTCTCTTACGCTTCCTTATCTGAAAAAGCACTGTTAACGCCTGTCACCCCGTTACGCCGTTGTTTGCCTTAATCAATACGGGTAGACTTCTCCCCCTTATCTGTATACGGAGTCACCAACATGAGCGAAACGGCAAGCTGGCAGCCGAGCGCACCCATTGCCAATTTGTTGAAACGCGCCGCCATTTTGGCGGAGATTCGTCGTTTCTTTGCCGATCGCGGCGTGCTGGAGGTTGATACCCCGGCGATGAGCCAGGCGACCATTACCGATATCCATCTGGTACCCTTCCAGACGCGTTTTGTTGGGCCTGGCGCAGCAGAAGGGCGAGATCTTTGGTTGATGACCAGTCCGGAATATCACATGAAGCGTCTGCTGGCGGCGGGCAGTGGCCCGATCTACCAGATGGGACGTTGCTTCCGTAATGAGGAGGCAGGACGTCATCACAATCCAGAATTCACCATGCTGGAGTGGTATCGCCCACACTACGACATGTATCGTCTGATGAATGAAGTGGACGATTTAATGCAGCAAGTGCTGGAGTGCGATAGCGCCGAGTCACTGTCATACCAGCAAGCGTTTATCCGTCACCTGGAGCTCGACCCGCTATCGGCGGATAAAGCGCAACTGCGTGAAGCGGCAACCAAACTGGGCGAAGGTGAACTGGCTAACCGCGAAGATGACCGCGATACGCTGCTGCAGCTGCTGTTTATGCTGGGGGTTGAACCGAAGATTGGCAATGACAAGCCATGCTTCGTGTATCACTTCCCGGCAAGCCAGGCGGCGCTGGCTGAAATCAGCACCGAAGATCATCGCGTCGCAGAGCGCTTCGAGGTCTATTACAAAGGTGTGGAGTTGGCGAACGGATTCCGGGAGTTAACCGATAGCCGTGAACAGCGTCAGCGTTTTGAGCAAGATAACCGCCGCCGTGCCGCGCGGGGTTTGCCGCAGCATCCGATTGATACTAACCTACTGGATGCGCTGTCGCACGGCATGCCTGCGTGCTCAGGCGTGGCGCTGGGTGTCGATCGTTTGATTATGCTGGCGTTGAAAGCGAATGCGCTGAGCGACGTGATCGCTTTCCCGGTCGATCGCAGTTAAATCAGAAGGGCGCATCAGCGCCCTTATTGCTGTGGCGTGGTCGTTGCCGGTGCTTCCGGGAACTCCTGAATGGTCACGGGCAACATCATCTTCTGTTCGTTACGTAACACCTGCACCTGAATCACCGACCCGGGGCGAATCTCCGCCACCTGGTCCATGGTTTCCTGCGCCGACAAGGCCGGTTTGCCGTTTACCTGCAACAGCACATCATTAGCCTGAATGCCCGCACGATCGGCTGGCCCTCCCGGTGTCACTTCACTGACGATAATGCCTTGCGCGCGATCGAGGCTGCTGCCCTGGCCGTGCAGCGGGGGAAGTTCACGTCCGGTTATCCCGATATAGCCGCGAATCACGCGACCGTCGCGAATCAGCTTGTCCATAATTTTGGTCGCCAACGCGGTAGGAATGGCAAAACCAATGCCCTCCGGCGTTTCACCGTCATTACTTTTATCAAAGGTGAGCGTGTTGATGCCCATTAACTCACCCAACGAGTTGATCAGCGCACCGCCGGAATTCCCCTGATTGATGGACGCATCGGTCTGCAGGAAGTTTTGACGGCCAGAAGAACTCAAACCTACGCGCCCGGTGGCGCTGATGATGCCTTGGGTGACCGTCTGACCGAGGTTGTAAGGGTTACCGATGGCCATCACGACATCACCAATGTGAGCGATACGCTTGGCATTGATGGGAATGGTCGGCAGATTTGTGGCGCTGATTTTTAGCACGGCAAGATCGGTCATGGCATCTGAGCCGACCAAAGTGGCTTCAAAGAAACGGCCATCCTGCAGCGCGACGATAATCTGATCGGCGTTATTAATCACATGCTTATTGGTCAGGATGTAGCCTTTCACGTTCATGATCACGCCGGAACCCAGCGTGGTAATGCCACGATTGTTGTTGCCGTGAGCACTGCGGTTATACACATTGACCACCGCAGGCACAGCACGACGCACCCCTTGATTGAAGCTCACGGGGGATTCATCATCGCTGTTATCATGATCAAAGGTGACGTTGCTGCCCATACGCAGCGCAGGAATCGCAACAAGCAGTAAGCCCGCTACGATCAGGCCCATCACCACAGAACGCAAAAGTTTAAGAATCATGGTGTTATTTCAGGAAAGGTTTGATCGCAGGGCAGAATAGCATGAGAAAGGCGGACAAACACCTGCTTGTCCGCCGTTTGCGAGGTTTAACGCATAAGTAGGTAAATGCTCTCGTCACCGCGCACCACATTCAGTGCCAGCACCGGCGGTTTACCTTCCAGCGCTTTGCGCATTTCAGCCAGCGACGTCACGCGATCGCGGTTTACCCCGACAATCACATCATCTTTTTGCAAGCCAGCCTGCTCAGCCGGAGTACCCTTCTCGATGGCATCGACTTTCACGCCTTTATCGCCGCTTTTTGCCGTTCCATCACTCAAGGTAGCACCTTGTAATGCTGGCGACATGAGCTGGGCGCTGGCGGTGGTTTGCGCGCTCTGCTCCAGCGTCACGGTCACGGTAACTGGTTTGCCCTGGCGCAACAGACCAATCTTCACCTGCTGACCTGGCGGTGTGGTGCCCACTTTGACACGCAGTTCGGCAAAGCTGGTGATCGCTTTGTCGTTAATCGAGGTGATGATATCACCCGCCTTGATACCGGCTTTTTGCGCGGCAGAGTTTGGCAGCACTTCGGAAACAAAGGCACCACGCTGCGCATCGACATTAAAGGCTTTGGCGATATCCGCCGTCATTTCCGTGCCTTTGATACCGAGTTGCCCGCGTTTCACTTCACCTGACTGAATCAACTGCTGTGCAAGATTCATTGCCATATTGCTCGGGATGGCGAAGCCGATACCAATGTTGCCGCCGCTGGAGGCCAGGATGGCGGTGTTGATGCCAATCAGCTCACCATTCAGGTTCACCAGCGCACCACCGGAGTTACCGCGGTTGATCGCCGCATCGGTCTGGATGAAGTTTTCCAGCCCTTCGAGGTTCAAACCACTGCGGCCCAGCGCGGAAATAATGCCGGACGTGGCTGTCTGCCCCAGGCCAAACGGGTTACCAATCGCCACGGCAAAATCGCCGACTTTCAGGGAATCGGAATCGGCGATTTTTACCTGTGTCAGATTCTTAGCCCCTTCGATCTGAATCAGGGCGATATCGGTCTGCTCATCGTGACCAATCAGCTTGGCGTCATACTCGTTGCCATCGCTCAGTTGCACACTGATTTTATCCGCACCGTTAACCACGTGATTGTTGGTGAGGACATAACCTTTAGCGGCATCAATGATCACGCCTGAACCTAATCCTTCAAACGGCTGCGGTTGGGATTGTCCCGGCGCCTGACCAAAGAAGCGTTTCAGAGGTTCAGGAATATCCTGTGCTTGCTGGCCGCTGTCGGTGCCTTCTACATGCACACTGACCACCGCCGGCAGAACTTTTTCCAGCATCGGAGCCAGACTCGGCAGTGCTTGTCCCTGAACCTGTGCGGGCAGCGTGGCCATTGCGCCGGGCGTTGCGGCCAGACTCATACCAATGCTCAAGGCTAATGCGCTTAACAGTCGTGCTTGTTTTTTCATTGCAAACGCTCTCACTGCGAAAAGAGGATAAAAAGTGTGACCGTAGTTTGGGGCAAGTGTTCGGAAACAAAAAGGGCACAGCTAAGCTGTGCCCCAAAAGGATTATTTGCGTGGAGTGCGATCGCTACCGCGCAGCAGACCGGATGCGCCGTCTGAATAATCACGCGGAATTTGCACCGGTGCCTGATCGTTATCCGCTTCGGCTTCCGTCAGTTGGTAAGCAAACGGATTCTTTTCGCCCGGCAGGTTTGGCAGCAGGTCGTTAGAGCCTTTTGCCATATGCTGGTACAGCTGGCGATAATCATGTGCCATGTTGTCCAGCAGCTCTGCGCTGCGAGCAAAGTGGTTGGTGAGCTCTTCGCGATAATCTGCCAGCTCCGCCTTCGATTTTTCCAGTTCATACTGCATGCTACGCTGCTCACGCAGCTTTTTGTTGCCAAAACGCATCACTACCGCGCCGACAATAATGCCAATCACTAAACCAATCAGCCCGTATTCCCAGGTCATAATGACTCCCGTGTAATTTCCGTTGCTTCGTAGGGCATTGCTTCTGTTTCAACTTCATTAGCAGCCACTATACCCAATAATCTATTGGAAGTGGAACTCTCGGGCTGCATCGCTTAGTGTAGTGCGGCCTAATTTTCGCCAACCGACCCGTGAATCGGACTTTTTCAGGGATTCTGAGAGAACCATGCAAACCTTATCTCCGCTTGCCCGTTATGAGCAGGCGCTGTCACAGGGCGAGTTTCGCCCGGACGACGTACAACGCGAAGCGATAACCCGCTTAGATGCTATTCAGCAAGGATTGATAGCGCGCAAACCCGCGCCAGAGCCGGCAGCGAAAGGGCTGTTTGGCCGTTTATCTAAGCTGATGACCAAAGAGAAAAGCAGTAACGAAACGCCGGTGCGTGGTCTTTACATGTGGGGCGGCGTTGGGCGGGGTAAAACCTGGGTGATGGATTTATTTTTTCAGTCTATTCCTGGCGAACGCAAGATGCGTCTGCATTTTCACCGTTTTATGCTGCGCGTCCATGAAGAGTTAACGCAGCTGCAAGGGCACAGCGATCCGCTGTTGATTGTGGCTGACCGTTTTAAAGCTGAAACCGATATTCTCTGTTTCGACGAATTTTTTGTGTCCGACATTACCGATGCGATGCTATTGGGAACGCTGATGGAGGCGCTGTTTGCGCGGGGTATCTCGCTGGTGGCCACCTCAAACATTCCACCGGATGACCTGTACCGCAATGGCTTGCAACGTCCTCGCTTCCTGCCCGCGATTGAGCAGATTAAGCGCCATTGTGACGTGATGAATGTCGATGCCGGCATCGATTATCGCCTGCGTACCCTGACCTCGGCACATCTGTGGAATTTTCCGCTCAACGAGGCCACGCACGCAGAAATGGAGCGTATGTTCCGCGCGCTGTCAGGAAAAGCACGTGAAGATGCGCCCGTTCTGGAGATTAACCACCGCCAGATGCCAACGCTGGGTGTCAATGAAGGCGTGCTGGCGATTGATTTCCTCGCATTATGCGGAGAAGGGCGTAGTCAGCATGACTATATTGAGCTATCGCGCCGCTTCCACAGCGTATTGCTGTATGATGTGCCGGTGATGATTTACAAGACGGAAGATCAGGCTCGGCGCTTCCTGGCGCTGGTCGATGAATTCTATGAACGCCACGTCAAATTGGTTGTGGCAGCGGAAACGTCACTGTTCGAAATTTATCAGGGCACACGCTTAAAGTTTGAGTATCAACGCTGCTTATCGCGTTTGCAGGAGATGCAGAGCGAAGAGTATTTGCGTCTGCCGCATCTGCCTTGATAGCGGGGCAGAAATCGCAGGATTTAGATGCAAAAAGGTTCGATCTTTGAGTTCGACTTCTCTATAATCTTGCGACCCCACGTTACAGCATCGATTTTCTTTCCCAGAATCCGATGTGATCCGGTAACTCACTTGAAGGGGTGGCTTGCTGGGCAAAATGGTCGTGTGAGCCTCATTCGTTTACTTAGCGTTTGGGATTTCACCAACGTGTAACTTTTTATTTGGGTAAGCTTTTCAATGAAAACTTTTACAGCTAAACCAGAAACCGTACAGCGTGACTGGTATGTTGTTGACGCAACGGGCAAAACCTTGGGTCGCCTGGCGACTGAACTGGCGCGCCGTCTGCGTGGTAAGCATAAAGCGGAATACACTCCGCACGTTGATACCGGTGATTACATCATCGTTCTGAACGCTGACAAAGTTGCTGTAACCGGCAACAAGCGTACTGACAAGATTTACTATCACCACACTGGCCACATCGGTGGTATCAAGCAAGCGACCTTTGCAGAGATGATCGAGCGCCGTCCTGAGCGTGTGATTGAAATCGCGGTTAAAGGCATGCTGCCGAAAGGCCCACTGGGTCGTGCTATGTACCGTAAACTGAAAGTTTACGCAGGTAACGAGCACAACCACGCGGCGCAGCAACCGCAAGTTCTTGACATTTAATCGGGATTATAGGCAATGGCTGAAACTCAAAACTACGGCACTGGTCGCCGCAAAAGCTCTGCTGCTCGCGTATTCATCAAGCCGGGTAGCGGTAACATCGTCATTAACCAGCGCTCACTGGAGCAATACTTCGGTCGTGAGACTGCACGCATGGTCGTGCGTCAGCCGCTGGAGCTGGTTGATATGGTTGGTAAATTTGACCTGTACATCACTGTTAAAGGTGGTGGTATTTCTGGTCAGGCTGGTGCGATCCGTCACGGTATCACACGCGCTCTGATGGAATACGACGAGTCTCTGCGTCCTGAACTGCGTAAAGCGGGCTTCGTTACCCGTGACGCACGTGAAGTTGAACGTAAGAAAGTCGGCCTGCGTAAAGCACGTCGTCGTCCGCAGTTCTCTAAGCGTTAATTGTTGCTGCTTCGGCAGACACGATTTGCTCAAAAAACCCGCTTCGGCGGGTTTTTTATTGCCTTCATTCACGCTTTCTCACGCTAAAAACGCGAGCTTTACCCGCATTTTGCCCGCAAATCATTATCCCTGCCCCACAAGCTGCTTAAAATCTGGTAAACTCACTGACACTTTGCGCCCGCAAGCTGGAGCGTTGTGCGCGTTATTCCTGTCGGGATGGCAGAATAATGTGATGAACGCTGGCTGTGTGCGATCTGATGAATCGGTGAGTCGCCGTGTGGTTGGCTATTCGCAGTAACTTTTTGTGAACAAACTTGGAGGTTTTCATGGCTGTCGCTGCCAACAAACGTTCGGTAATGACGCTGTTTTCGGGTCCGACTGACATTTTTAGCCATCAAGTACGTATCGTACTGGCCGAAAAGGGCGTCAGCGTGGAGATCGAGCAGGTTGAAACGGATAACCTGCCACAGGATCTGATTGACCTCAACCCGTATCGCACCGTACCTACGCTGGTCGACCGTGAACTGACGCTGTATGAATCACGCATCATCATGGAATACCTTGATGAGCGTTTCCCGCATCCACCGCTGATGCCGGTCTATCCGGTTGCACGTGGCGAAAGCCGTCTGATGATGCATCGCATTGAGCAGGACTGGTATACCCTGATGCGTACCATCGAAACCGGTAACAATGCAGAAGCAGACGCTGCACGTAAGCAACTGCGTGAAGAGTTACTGGCGATTGCACCGCTGTTCTCACGTACGCCATTCTTCATGAGCGAAGAGTTCAGCCTGGTGGATTGCTACCTGGCACCGCTGCTGTGGCGTTTGCCGCAGATGGGCGTAGATCTGCTTGGCGCGGGTTCTAAGGAGCTGAAAGGCTACATGACGCGCGTATTTGAACGTGACTCTTTCCTCGCTTCATTAACGGAAGCGGAACGTGAAATGCGCCTGCAAGCCCGGGGCTAATGTATGGAAATGTCGCAACTAACGGCTCGTCGTCCCTATCTGCTGCGCGCGTTTTATGACTGGTTGCTCGACAACCAGCTGACGCCGCATCTGGTGGTCGACATCAATCTGCCTGGTGTGCAGGTGCCGCTGGAGTATGCGCGGGATGGTCAGATCGTTCTGAACATCGCGCCACGCGCGGTGGGTAATCTGGACCTCGCTAATGATGAAGTGCGTTTCAATGCGCGCTTCGGCGGCGTTCCACGCCAGGTTTCTGTCCCGATGGCAGCCGTTCTCGCCATATATGCGCGAGAGAATGGTGCAGGTACCATGTTCGAACCTGAACCGGCTTACGAGCTGGCAACGGACGAGCAAGAGGGCGGCCAGGAAGAGACGATGATGTCTGTGATTGATGGCGATCGTCCAGACGATGCGGCTGATGATGATCACTCGCCGGATGATGAGCCGCCACCGCGTGGTGGACGTCCTTCATTACGCGTGGTGAAGTAAATCGCATGCATTAAAAAACGGGCCGTTTGGCCCGTTTTTTTATATCTGCACATTTGTGTGGGCGCGTTCTGGCGCAACCGTTGCTCACATCGGGCGGCCTGAAGGCCGCACCCTACAAATCGCTACGGCGGGTCTTAGTAGACGTCGCGCAGATAACGCTTATCTTTCTTCAACTGGTCGATGTAAGCCGCAGCACGTTCACTGGAGAGGCCACCAAACTGGCGTACCACTTCATACAGCGCAGCGTCGACATCTTTCGCCATGCGTGAGGCATCGCCACACACATAGAAGTAAGCCCCTTCTTGCAGCCAGGCATACAGCTCGGCGCCTTTTTCCAGCATGCGGTTCTGCACGTAAATCTTCTCTTCCTGATCGCGTGAGAACGCCAGGTCGAGGTGCGTCAACAGGCCACTCTGCTGCCAGCCACTCAATTCATCTTCGTAGATGTAATCGTGTTCCTGATGCTGGTCGCCAAAGAACAACCAGTTTTTACCGTCTGCACCAGTTGACTGACGCTCTTGCAGGAAGGCGCGGAACGGAGCGATACCGGTACCTGGGCCAACCATGATCAGTGGCGCATTGCCATTCGCTGGGACGCGGAACGCTTTGTTCGGCGAAATGAAGATCGCTGGCTTCTCGCCACGACGCACACGCTCAGCCAGGTAAGTGGAGCACACACCCTTACGCTCACGGCCGCCGCTGTGATAGCGCACAGAAGCAATGGTCAGATGCACCTGATTTGGATGAGTCTTCGAGCTGGAAGAGATGGAGTACGCGCGGTGTTGCAGCGGACGCAGCATCGCAACCAATTCCGGCACGGACAGATTACGCTTCAGCTCCAGCTGCAGCAGGTCCAGGGTGTCTTTGCCCCACAGCCAGTTCGCCAGGGTGTCTTTATCATCGTGCTGCAACACGTGCAGCAGTTCCTGATTCGCGGTGTGCTGTCCAACCCACTCGATCAGCTTGCGTGACGGCTCAGAGATCTCGAACTGATAGGTCAGCAGATCGCCGAGGTTGCGGTCAAAGCCCGGTACCGGCGTTTCGTAATCGGCTTTCAGCTCACTCAGCAGCAGAGTCACCAGCTCAGCGTCGTTGACGGGGATCACGCCCAGCGCATCACCGGCTTCGTACTTCAGGCCACTGTCGGTCAGGTCGAATTCGAAGTGACGAATATCTTTCGCTGAAGACTCGCCAGACAGACGCTTATTGGTCGCCAGTGCGGCGGCATAAGGGTTCTGTTTGTTGCTACCTGGGATCACAGGGGCTTCAGGCGCGCTTTCTAACACCGTGCCGCTGCTGCCTGCACTGGCCGCAAACTGTGGCATCGCATCGCCAATCCATGCACTGGATGGCTCTTCGTAGTCGATATCGCAATCGATGCGGTCAAAGACGCGTTTCGCGCCCAACTGTTCCAGACGCATGTCGAAGAACTTACCTGCCTGGCAGAAGCCGTCGTAGCCGGTATCGCCAATTGCCAGGATGGCAAAGTGCATCTGCTCCAGACGGGGCGCGGTGCTGGCAGAAAGCGCCTGCCAGAACAGCTGTGCATTGTCCGGCATTTCGCCTTCGCCGTAGGTTGAGGTCACGATCAGCACATGGCGCATGGTCGCAAACACATCCAAATCGACTTCGCCCAAGGCCTGAACCACAGGAACCAAACCTTTGGCACGCGCGGCTTTGGCAGCGGTCTGTGCCAGCGCTTCTGCGTTGCCGGTTTGCGAACCGAACAGAATGTGCAACTGCGTATTGGTGGCGCCACCGGCCGCAGGGGCAGTCTGCTTATCTTCTAATACCAACAGGCGCGAGTGGAGGCCGGCGAGAAAACCCGCCAGCCAATATTTCTGTTCGCCGTTAAAGGGCGCATCTTCAGGAATGTAAGGAATCTTCATGGATATCTGTACTCAAACCCGTCTCGTGATGTTCAGTCAATATACACACATTCATTGGTGCTGCTATCAGGAAAGTTTCCCGACGGCAGCGGCGATTTCTGGCAGTGCAGCACGCGCAAACAGCTCTTCGAAATCAGGCAGATGGCCAAGCACCTCGCGGTTACGGGCATCCTGATAAATGATCCAGCCATAGGTTGCCAGGCTGTCCATCGAGCGAATGTTACGTTGCGTCAGCGCCGCTTTATAATCCGACATACGTTTTGCCGCGATCAGGCTAGCCAGTTCATCATCGCTGTAGCTCTCAATCGCTGAACGCGCATGGCGTTGCAGCTTGCTGATCAGGGCAAAGTCTTCGGTCATCAGTAGATTACGCACGGCTTTTTCCACCGCAGGATCTTCCACTGAGGTGCCTTTCGGCAGTTTGCCCAGCGCCAGTTGCTGCGCGAAGCTCAGCACGGTGTAGTTATTCAGCAGGACAAACATCTCCAGCGTATCTGTGGCACCGTAAGCCGGTACTGCACCATCAGCGATGGTTTTGCCGGTACGCCAGGCCGCCTTGAATTTCGCAACCTGATGCGCAGCCAGTGACGTTGACAGCTCTTCGAGCAGATCCTTACGTGACTTCGCCTTCAGGATCTCGCCACCGTCTTGATACAGCAGCAGCGAACGTGGCATCACGTAGACAAAGTGATGGCACTCGGTTTCCCAGTTATCCAACAGCCAGGCTGCACGAGGAGACTGAGTGGCTTCCAGATGCCAGTTCAGCATGGTCAGCACCGCTTGCTTGTGCACCTGCGCCATTTCATCTTCGTCGGTGATAGAACCGAACAGCACGGAATCTCCCGCTGCGTGGCCTGCCAGTGCACCATACGGGTCATACTGGTAAGCGAAACCGCCGCTCATGCCGTTACCGAAACCTTTACCGAAGGTGCCCAGGTTCAGAATCGCGCCGTTGGTCATGTATTCGCAGCAGAAATCACCCACGCCTTCAACAACCGCCGTTGCGCCAGAGTTACGCACGGCGAAACGGTCGCCCGCCTGGCCTTGTACGTATAGACGACCACCGGTTGCGCCGAACAGCGCGAAGTTACCGATCAGCACGTTGCCATCGCTGTCTTGTGCGCCGCCGCCTGGTGACATCACCACCAACTCGCCACCACACTGGCCTTTGCCTACGCCATCGTTACAGGTGCCGTAATGCTTCATCTGCATACCATCGTTGCAGAAGGCACCGAATGACTGGCCCGCAGAGCCACTGGTGTGGATGTTCACGGTGCGCGGTGCCAGATAATGGCGGCCACGATCGTCTTTGAACACCGCTGGCAGAGCAGCACGTTGTTCAGCTGATAATTCGTGGTTGAGCATACGCTCGATGTCGATGGCCAGCTGGCCGCCCACGCTCTTATTACGGTTGTTCAGGGGGATGCCGGCACCGAGCGAGATATCGCGGCTCGCCTGGCCGATAAGCTGCGTTTTCAGCTCTTCGACCCAGCCGTTGTCCAGTTCAAAATCTTTTTCCAGATAAACCGGCTTAGCGATTTTCTGCTCTGGCACCACGGTCAACATGGCACGCAGGTCCAGTTTGCCCACTTCCAGCGGGTGATCCATCAGGTGCAGAAGATCAGAACGTCCACGCGCTTCACGCAGTGAACGCAAGCCGAGGCGTGCCAGGAACTCACGGACTTCTTGTGCGACGTTGACGAAGTACTGCGCCAGCTGACGCGGATCACCATCAAAAGCTTCGGCGTTGGTGGTCAAACCGGCCGGGCATTTAACGTTACAGTTTTTCGCCATCACGCATTTCAGCATCATCAGCGCGGTGGTACCAAACTCGAAGCTGTCGCCGCCGAGCAGGGCGGATTTGATCACATCGCTACCGGTTTGTTGTGCACCGGAGCAGCGCAGCTGCACTTTGTCACGCAGGCCGTTAGCACACAGCGCCTGGTGCACTTCAGCGATACCGATTTCGGCAACGCGTCCGGTGTACTTCAGGCTGGTGACCGAAGCCGCACCGGTACCGCCGGTGTTACCTGCCACGTTAATCACGTCAGCGCCGGCTTTGGCCACGCCGACAGCGATGGTGCCGATGCCCTCAGAAGACACCAGTTTGACAATAACGCGCACACGTGCCGCTTTACAGTCGTGGATCAGCTGAGCCAAATCTTCGATCGAGTAGGTGTCGTGATGCGGTGGCGGTGAAACCAGCTCAACACCCGGCGTACCGCCACGTGCTGCGGCGATTTCTACCGTCACTTTCGGTGCCGGCAACTGACCGCCTTCACCCGGTTTCGCACCCTGACCAATTTTGATCTCCAGCTCTTCCAGCATCGGATCGGCCAGATAGGCAGCCCAGACGCCAAAACGACCTGACGCCAGCTGTTTAATACGTGAGGCGCGGATGGTGCCGTGACGTGAATAGTGCTCGCCACCTTCACCACAGTTACTCATGCCGCCCACCATGTTGGTGCCGTGTGCTACGGCTTCATGCGCAGGGGCGACCAGCGCACCGTGGCTCATCGCACCAGAGGCGAAAGTACGGGTAATTTCGTGTGCTGGCTGAATCTCTTCCAGCGGCAGCGAAGGCAGAGCGGTAAAGATCAGGGACAGATACTCTGCCGCTTTACCGTAAGCGGTAATTGTCAGTACACCGTTTGCCACGTTGCTGCTTTCGATATCGTCGCTGAAGCGGGTTTTCAGCGCGCGCGACAGTGCTTCCAGACGCTCGTTTTCTGGCTTCAGGCCAGCGATAGAATCAATCAAACGCAGTTCGAACTGGTTCAGGCTGCCGCTGACGGCTTCGCACTTCAGCCCGCGGGTCGCAAAACCGTTGTTGACCAGCGAGTAGCGCCCCAGCTTGCGACCAAATTCGGCTTCACTGTCAACGTGAGTCAAATCACATGGCAGCGCGAGAATGTCACGCAGGGCCGCAGGACGACGCTTACGTTCTGCGTGCATCAGGCTGGAGAACTGACGGTAATCCGGCGTGATCGCCAGTGAATCAATCACCTCGTTCGGGATGCGTTCGAAGCTGCTGTCTTTAAAGGCGTCCGCTTTGATGTTGAAGGCGTTGTCCAGCTTGGCTAGCGTCATCAGACGGATAAAGTTGTCTTCCTCGCGCGCTTTGTCCGCGAAGCGAATCGGCTGCTCAGTCATATCGATAAAGGTACGCACGGCAATGGTGCCGTAGGAGTGACCCGCACCCTCTGCGCGCTCTTTAAACAGACCCAGCAACGGCACTTCTGCCTCGCCCTGAATTTTCAGCGCGCTTTGATGCCAGTCAACCGCCATCTGGGCGATAGCCGGGAAGCCCGCGCCACCCACCGGCGTTTTGATATTCGGGAAGTACTTCTTCAGTACCGGATCTTCGGTATCGAGGAAGTTTGGCTCAAAGAACTCACCACAGCTATAGCTCTCCACGGTACAGAGACCCACTTTACCCATGGTTTTCATCAAGGCTTTTTCAGCCGCTTTGGCATAGCGCTTAAAGGCTTTATTGCCTTCTTCGCCCTCACCAAACTTCTCTTCTGCACGCATCTGCACGCCCAGCGGATAGACCGCTGACGCACCGAAGCCCAGGGTGGCAGCAATATGGTGTGAAGAGATGCTCTGGCCACTCTCGACCACCAGAGAAACGTCCAGGCGCAAACCTTCCTGCACCAGGCGCTGGTTGATGGCAGAAACCATCAGCAGCATCGGAATCGCCGCATGAGTCGAAGAGATATGGCGGTCAGTGATGACCGCGATGCCGCCTTGCTGGCGTGCGAAATCCACTACCTGCTGTGCCAGGTTATCAATAGCGTTTTCCAGCGCTTTGGCGTTGGCTGCACGGCTAACGATATCTTTGCCGATCACCGGCTCGTAGAGCATCTCAAAGCGCGCGTAAGGCGCGACGTCTTGCTCACGCAGGCGCAGCATGTCGAGGTGAGTCAGGATCGGCGTCGGCACGATAACCTGCTGGCCTTTGCTGCGGCCCAGATGCGGTTTTGCGCCCAGCGCGACGCGCAGCGTCATGCCGTCCGCTTCACGGATGGAATCCAGTGGCGGGTTGGTGACCTGAGCAAAACGTTGCGAGAAGTAGTGCGCCATGCCGCCTTCATGGTCGGACAGGCCATTGATGGCGTTGCCGTAACCCATTGCTGAGATCTTCTCAGCGCCGGTTTGCAGCATCGGGTCCATCATGAATTTGAAGCTTTCCTGGTTGTAGTAGTAGGCCACAAAACGCTGATAGGTTTTGAGGTCACCACGATAACGCAGCGGCGAACCGAGCTTCTCCGCCTGAATTTCTGGCAGGTCGTGCAGGTCAACACGCGCGGCGCTCAGCAGTGAAAGGTAATCTTTCTCTGCTGCCAGTTTTTCCAGCGCTTCCACGGTGGTGTAAGAGCGTTTTTCTTTGTGATCGTAATAGAGCATGCCGCCCGCTTCGATACGGCCACGACGCAGGACGCTTTCCGGTGGGAAGGCAATCTGGCCTGCTTCGGACATCGCACCGATATATTCTGCCGTTTCTACCGAACGCAGCGGACGCAGACCCAGGCGGTCAAGACGCGCACCGATCACTTCACCGTTGCCGAAGATCAGGGCTGCCGGACCATCGTTCTTCTCTTCATAAAGAGAGAAGTATTCCAGCATGGCGCGTACTTCATTTGACAGTGAGGTGTCGTTTTCCCACGCAGGCGGCATCATGGAGACCACGGCGTTGATCAGGTCGAGGTTATCTTCCATCAAACGGCTGTGGATGCTCTGATCGAGGCGTGAGCTGTCAGACTGGCCTTTCGGACGCACGATTTTTTTGCCGCGCGCTAACATCAGCGCCGCTTCCGCGATACGGTTTTTACGGTCGGTGTTCAGCTCACCGTTGTGCGCCATCAAACGGAACGGCTGCGCCATGGTGGTGTGCGGATCGGTGTTGGTTGAGAAGCGGGTATGGAAGAACAGCCCGCGCACCTGGTGATCCGCATCGGTCAAATCTTTGAAGTAAGGAATCACTTCGTTGGAGTTCAGGCGTGCTTTAAACACCTGGGTGCGCGAAGAGAGCGACAGCGGATAGAGCCCGCCGAATTCGCTTTCCGTAAAGGCGCGCGCTTCAATATCCAGCAGCGCACGATAGATATGGCGCTCGAATTCAATCTGTTCAGTCACTTCTTGTGGCGCGGCGAAGACCCACTGCACAATCGGTAACTGGAATTGCAGCGCAGCAGGGCGCGTCACGCTGCCGTCCAGCGGCATATCGCGTTTCACCAGCACGGCAAAGTTATGTGCGGCCAGAGTTTCTTCAACCAGACGCTCGGCGTTTGCACGCAGTTCGGCATCTTTAGGGACGAAGAAGTTACCCACACCAAAGCGACCGGCTTCCAGCGGCTGGCCCGTCACTTTACGGAAGAAATTCAGAGAAAGATCGACGTTGACACCCGCGCCATCGCCCACGCCTTCAGCAGACATACCGCCACGGTGTGGCACCGTGCACAGTGCGCTATGCGCCATCTGCAGGATCTCATGGGTCTGCTCGCCGTCCTTACGGGTAATAAACCCGACACCACAGCTATCACTGCCTGCTGAGGGATCATACAAACCATATGGATGAGGTTTTTGAGTGGACATTGAGGGTCTCCTTAAACTGCTTTTGACATTACCTGCATTATTTCGAGCACAGAGCACCGCTGCGTGCTGTATCAATTCGTTTTCGCCGCGCTTAAACGCGGACGTCGCAATACTGAGCAAAGGCTCTCAAGAGAAGAGTTTCACGTCCTTGATGAGCTGCTCTTACTTCCGGTCTCTTACAGGAGATAACTTGCATCCAGAGGGAGTTTCTTGCTGCATAGATATGCCGAGACACAGTCCCGACTGGAAAGCATCCAGCGGAATTCCAACTTATCGGGAAAGCGAACTCAGGTCAAATAGCCAGCTTTATTGCGGTTAATTGGCTTTTTTGTGATTTAACTTAATGATTATGAAGGATTTATTACGTAAATATATGTCAATCTGAGGATTCTGATTCCCCTATGAAGTGTGAGCCGTCTCACTGTGATGAACGCCTCAGATATCCAAACAATGCTGAATAACCCGCACCTGTCAGCATAAAATTCTGTTGGTGCGGTTTCGGACACTTCATGTATCTGTTTTTCTTATGGCGTCATATTTGAATCAAAATCCGGCTGCCATTAGTAAAATTAATCATGCGTGACGTGATTAAAACAGCACTTAAGTTGAATGGATATGCAATAAAGAAACGCAACCACCAGGCGCAATGGCTGCTGACATGCTGAATAGCACGGGATGTAATGAAAGGGCCGCAAAAGTGCGGCCCTCCAGATTATTCAGTTGGCAGAATTAGTCAAGCGATTTGCGCATAAAGACCCGAACGTCGGCGAAATGGCATTGCGATGCACCAGAATGGGGCGAAGTCTGTGTAGTCAGGTAAGGGGAAGCGGCGCAGCGCGGCGATAATTACGCTATTATGGGCCAGATTTCGTTCAGGGAGTTCGACATGAAACAGATTCGTCTTTTAGCGCAGTACTACGTTGATTTGATGGTCAAGCTGGGGCTGGTGCGCTTCTCACTGCTGCTGGCTTCGGCGCTGGTGGTGCTGGCCATGGTGGTGCAGATGGCGGTCACCATGGTGCTGCGTGGCCATGTAGAGAGCATTGACGTGGTACGTTCGATATTCTTCGGTCTGTTAATTACCCCCTGGGCGGTTTATTTCCTGTCGGTGGTGGTCGATCAACTGGAAGAGTCACGCCAGCGGCTCACCAAGCTGGTGGACAAGCTGGAGGAGATGCGCACGCGCGACCTCGAACTCAATCAGCAGATGAAAGAAACCATTGCTCAGCTTAATCAGGAAATTAATGACCGTATCAAAGCTGAGCAAGCGCGCGAACAGGTGATGGATAAGTTGCGCGAAGAGATGGCACGTCGCGAACAGGCGCAGATTGAGCTGGAGCAGCAATCTTCCTTCTTACGCTCTTTCCTCGATGCCTCACCGGATTTGGTGTTCTATCGCAACATCGACAAACAGTTCTCTGGCTGTAACCGCGCGATGGAGCTGCTGACGGGGATGAGCGAGAAACAGTTAATTGGGCTGACACCGCGCGATATCTACGACGAAGATGCCGCCTCCAAGGTACTGGAAACTGATGAGAAAGTGTTCCGTCATAATGTCTCTCTGACTTACGAACAGTGGCTGCAATATCCTGACGGGCGCAAAGCCTGCTTTGAAATTCGTAAAGTGCCCTACTATGACCGCGTGGGGAAACGCAGTGGCTTGATGGGCTTCGGACGCGATATTACTGAGCGCAAGCGCTATCAGGACGCGCTGGAGAACGCCAGCCGTGAGAAAACCACCTTTATATCCACCATCAGCCACGAGCTGCGTACGCCGTTGAATGGCATTGTGGGGCTGAGCCGCATTCTGTTGGATACCGATCTCAATCAGGAACAGCTTAAGTACCTGAAAACCATCCATGTCTCCGCCATCACCCTCGGCAACATCTTCAATGATGTGATTGAAGTGGACAAAATTGAGCGCCGCAAAGTGCAACTGGATAATCAGCCGCTCGATTTCACTGGCTTCCTGGCGGATCTTGAAAACCTCTCTGGTTTGCTGGCGCAGCCGAAAGGGCTGAAGTTTGTCATGGCCCCGGAACTCCCGCTGCCGCATAAAATTTCGGCGGATGGGACGCGCCTGCGTCAGATTTTGTGGAACCTGATTGGCAATGCGGTGAAATTCACCCAGCAGGGTGAAATCGTGGTGCGTGTGGCTTATCACCCGGACGAAACGCTGCACTTCGAAGTACAGGATTCCGGCATGGGGATTCCGCAGGACGAGCAGGATAAAATCTTCGCCATGTATTACCAGGTGAAAGATCAGCAGGGCGGTAAGCCCGCAACGGGAACCGGGATTGGCCTGGCCGTTTCACGCCGCCTGGCACAGGCCATGGGCGGCGATATCAGCGTCCGCAGCGCGCCGGGTCAGGGTTCATGCTTCAGGGTTGATATCAAAGCACCGCGCGTGGCGGATGAAGTAGAAGATGAGAACGTAGACGACAGCATGCCGTTGCCGGCGCTGCACGTGCTGCTGGTGGAAGATATCGAATTGAACGTGATTGTCGCCCGTTCGGTATTGGAAAAACTGGGATGCAGCGTGGAAGTGGCGATGACCGGCAGTGACGCGCTGGCGATGTTCGATCCGCAGGAGTTTGATCTGGTGTTGCTCGATATCCAGCTGCCCGATATGACCGGGCTGGATGTCTCGCGTGCCATACATCAGCAGCACGCCGGCATCTCGTTACCGCCGTTAGTGGCGCTCACTGCCAATGTCCTCAAAGATAAAAAAGAGTACCTCGATGCGGGTATGGATGATGTGTTGAGTAAGCCGCTGGCCGTGCCAGCCCTGACCGCGATAATCAAAAAGTTCTGGGATTACCAGGGAGACGCGTCAGAGTCTGTTATGAGCTCATCAGACGAGCATTCCCGCACGCTACTCGATGTCGAGATGCTGGAGCAATACATTGAACTGGTCGGCCCGGGTTTGATTAAGCAAAGCCTGACGATGTTTGAGCAAATGATGCCGGGTTATCTTGAAGTGCTGGATTCCAACATGATGGCGCGTGACCAGAAAGGGATTGCGGAAGAGGGGCATAAGATCAAAGGTGCGGCAGGTTCGGTGGGTCTGTTGCATTTGCAAAAGCTCGCGAAGCAGATTCAGTCCCCGGAATTGCCAGCCTGGTGGGATAACGTGCAGGAGTGGATCGACGAATTAAAACATGAGTGGCAACATGAAGTTAACGTGTTACGCGAATGGGTAGCAGAGCGGGAAAAATCGTAGTACGCCAGAAAAAAATGACCCCAGTCGAAACTGGGGTGCGCGAATACTGCGCCAACACCAGGGAAATGGGTACTGCTGCTATCGTTAGTGGTCGATTGAATCAGCAACAGTTTGGTATTGGATGACGCTTCAAAATCACCTTAACAAATTCGCCAACGCTTGTGACAAGATTCATTAAATTGTGTGATGTTGAGCAGCGTTTAAATACAGAAAACATTAATTTGCTGACACAGTCAAGTAAGGAATTAATTTCTTTGCCGTATTGCACTATTTTTGACCAAATGTTCTGCTTTTTGCCTGGATTTCCTTCAGCCAGAAGCAGGAAAAGCCTGTCGGCAGCGTTGAAAATCTTATTCCGCTAAAAAAATCGCAGTTAAATAAGCTTAACATGCTGATATTAGACAAGAAATATGAGGTTTTTGGCGGGTTATCCAAAACGTTTTGGAAACCCTCTTTAGAAAGTTCCAGTTTAGGGTTTAACGCCGTAATGTAAACCAAAATGAGGGTGAGGTGCTTTACCTCAAAACAGGGAGTTGGCTGAGTCGGCGATGCTATTTTCGCCACGTTTTTCAGAATGGTCTCGCTTATCAATGAACATATTCAAATGCTTTGAAAGTTTAATGTTAAGTATTGTGAAAGTTTAATTGTGATCTTAATCACATCGGTTTAAGTGTTTGACGGTAAAGATTCTGATGGTTTTTTCACCATGGAACCGATTCCTTGTTGGCGGAAGTGCTTGATGTAATTGGCTCTAATAGAGGAACGATGGTTGCGCAGGTAATAACTTTCCTTCTAAGTGACTGGCAATGAGGGATAAAGGTTAGGCTTGAATCGCAGATATATGAAATCGTGACTTGAGTGATTGATTAACTCAGGGAACAGGTAAGAGAAAATTGCATGAGTAAGAGTAAAGGGAAACTGGGACAACGCATTAAAGTGCTGGTAGTAAAAGTGCTACTGGCTTGGCTTGGGGTTTGGCTCGCAGGAATTGTGATCTTTGCCTTCCTGCCTGTACCGTTTTCAGCGGTGATGGTAGAGCGTCAGCTTGGGGCCTGGATGAGTGGCCGCTTTGATTATGTCGCCCATTCCGATTGGGTGGGGATGGATGATATTTCCCCGTGGATGGCACTGGCGGTGATTGCCTCTGAAGATCAGAAATTTCCGGAACACTGGGGATTTGATGTCGACGCGATTCAACAAGTATTGGATAACGATGGTGGCGAACGGATGCGCGGTGCCTCCACCTTATCTCAGCAGACGGCTAAAAACCTGTTTTTATGGGATGGCCGCAGTTGGGTGCGTAAAGGCCTGGAAGCCGGGCTGACGGTGGGCATTGAAACCGTCTGGACTAAACGCCGTATTTTGACGGTGTACCTGAATATCGCAGAGTTTGGCAACGGTGTGTTTGGTGTGGAAGAAGCTTCGCAGCGCTACTTTCATAAACCCGCCAGTCGCCTGACGATCTCTGAAGCCGCGCTGCTGGCGGCGGTGTTACCTAATCCTATTCGCTTCCGCGCGGATGCGCCTTCAGGGTATGTCCGTATGCGTCAGCAGTGGATCATGCGACAGATGCGACAGCTTGGGGGCGAAGGCTTCCTTGAACGCTATAAGCTGCATTAATCGCTTCTAGTCCTCGTCAAAGCCCGCTTCAAACAGCTCAATGACGGCTGCCAGCGCCTGGACTTCCTCTGGTCCGCTGGCCTCAATCTCAATATGGCCGCCTTTTGCCGAGTCCAGCATCAGCAATGCAATCACACTGCTGGCCTCGGCTTCCGTTCCCGCCTCGTTACGCAGCAGCACTTCAGCATCAAAACTCTGTACCAACTCAAACAGCTTCATGGCCGGACGAGCGTGCATACCCAGCTTATTTCGAATCTCAACGGTTTGCTTCACGGTCATGATTTGCGTTTTTCCAGAGTGCGATGACGAGACTGCACATTTTTACCGCGTGAACGGAAGTAATCCGCCAGTTGCTCAGCGATATACACTGAACGGTGTTTTCCGCCGGTACAGCCAATGGCTACGGTCAGGTAGCTGCGGTTGTTGGTTTCCAGCATCGGCAGCCACAATTCCAGATAGCTGCGCGTTTGGTAGATGAAGTTATGCACTTCGGTATGACGATCCAGGAAGGCGGCGACGGGGCGATCCAGACCCGTCATCGGACGCAGTTTAGGATCCCAGTGCGGGTTCGGTAAGAAACGCACATCGAACACGTAATCTGCATCAATCGGAATGCCGTGTTTAAATCCAAAGGATTCAAACACCATAGTCAATTCACGCTCGCGCTTGCCCAGCAGGCGTGTACGCAGCATCTCTGCCAGCTCGTGTACCGACATCTCTGAAGTGTCGATGATCAAATCAGCACGCGATCGCAATGGCTCCAGCAGATCGCTCTCTTCATCGATGGCACTTTCCAGCGACAGATTCTTGCTGGAGAGGGGGTGCAGGCGGCGCGTATCGCTGTAACGGCGGATTAAGGTATTGCGATCGGCATCCAGGAACAGCAGCTGCGGAGAGAACGACTCAGGCAGATTGTTGAGAGCCGTTTCGAATACTTCGGGTGATTCAGGCATGTTGCGCACATCAATGCTGACTGCAGCCGAAATGTTGCGCTCCGTTAAGGTGTTCGCCAGCTCCGGCAGCAATACCACCGGCAGGTTATCAACACAGTAGAACCCCATGTCCTCCAGGGCGCGTAGTGCAACCGACTTTCCTGAGCCTGACCGACCGCTAACGATCATCAGCACCATCACAATTCTCCCGTTTTAAACCGGCGATAACGCCGGTAAAAGTGTCTGTCGCTTAAGAGTGTTCTTCCTGAGCTTCTGTGATAATCGCATAGAGCTCTTCATCACTCTGTGCGGCGCGTAAACGGCGGCAGACGGTTTTGTCCGCCAGGCGTTTCGCGACCAGCGACAGCGTATGCAGATGGGTTTTACACTGGTCTGCAGGCACCAGCAGGGCAAACAGCAGGTCAACCGGCTGGTTATCGACGGCATCGAAGGCAATCGGTTGGTCGAGGCTGATAAACACGCCAACAGCACGCAGTGTATCCTCCTCCAGCTTGCCATGTGGAATAGCGATGCCGTTACCAATGCCGGTACTGCCCATGCGCTCACGGGTCAAAATGGCTTCAAAAAGCGTCTGGTGCGGCAGATTGAGCTGCTTTGCTGCCAACTCGCTGATAATTTCCAGCGCGCGTTTTTTACTCTGGCAGTGTACGCCGCTTCGGGTACAGTCCAGTGTGAGGACCGAGCTCAATTCCAGTGTCAGATCGTTGTTCATCATCGTTTCACTTGCGAGTTCACATAGCCATAAGGGTAACGCCATTCATACCGCAATGGCGAGTTCCCCGTTGGCGCTTGCGCAGATGACAAAACGGGGCGGTCATCCCGCCCCATTTGTGCTCTGAGTGCCAAACCGATCGGCACTCTGCAAGCATGAAGGTTAGTGTTTTTTCAGTTTGTCTTTATGTTTGGTCAGCTGACGGGAAAGCTTATCGATTAACCCGTCGATGGCCGCGTACATGTCTTCCGCTTCCGCTGTGGCGTGCAGCTCCCCGCCGTTGACGTGCAGTGTTGCATCCGCAATCTGCGTCACCTTCTCCACTTTTAGAACAATATAAACCTGATTGATACGATCAAAGTAGTGTTCTAGTTTGGCAAATTTGCTGTTTACAAATTCACGCAGTGGCTCGGTAATCTCAACATTCAGTCCGGTTAGGTTTAGCTGCATAGGTCTTCTTTCCTCATTCGGTCAAACCAGCTGTTTACGCTGGTTTGATGGCGGTATAGACAAAGACTCGCGATATTTAGCAACCGTACGTCGCGCCACCATGATGCCCTGATCGGATAACATGGAGGTGAGTTTGCTGTCGCTCAAGGGTTTTGCGGGATTTTCCGCGGCAATCAATTTTTTCACCAATGCACGAATCGCCGTGGACGAAGCTTCGCCACCGCCCTCGGTGTTGACGTGGCTGGAGAAAAAATATTTCAGTTCGAAAATGCCACGCGGGCTATGTAAGTACTTTTGCGTGGTCACACGAGAAATCGTGGATTCATGCATATCGACGGCCTGCGCGATATCCGCCAACACCATCGGGCGCATGTACTCTTCGCCCTGTTCAAAGAACGCCTGCTGTTGCTCAACGATACAGCGAGTGACTTTGAGCAAGGTATCGTTGCGGCTCTCGAGGCTTTTAATCAGCCACTTGGCTTCTTGTAAATTGCTGCGGATGAACTGGCTATCGCTGTCATTGCGCGTCGAACCGCCCATCGCAGCATAGTGCTGGTTAATCTTCAGGCGTGGCAGGCTGTCCGAGTTGAGATCCACCGTCCAGCGCGCACCGTTCTTGCGTACCAGAACGTCAGGGATGACGTATTCAGGTTCACTGGTGTTCACTGACTGGCCAGGACGTGGGTCAAGTGACTGAATCAGCAGCATGACGTCTTTTAACACCTCTTCTTTCAGACGTGTGACGCGCATCAGGCTGCGGAAATCGTGGTTGGCCAGCAGATCAAGATGTTCACTGACGATCAGGCGCGCTTCGGCCAGCATCGGTGTATCTGCAGCATACTGTGAGAGCTGCACCAGCAGGCAATCACGCAAGTCACGTGCGCCGACACCCACGGGATCGAAACGCTGGACGCGCTTAAGCACGGCTTCGACTTCTTCCAGCGTCAGCTCTTCGTCGCCAATACTGTCGCAAATGTCCTGAACGCTTACTGTGAGATAACCGGTTTCGTCGATGGCATCAACAATCGAGGTGGCAATGGCGCGATCGGTATCCGTGAACGGCGTTAACTCCACCTGCCACATCAGGTAATCCTGCAGTGACTGGGTGGTTTCGCCCTGATAGACCGGCAGCTCATCATCCTGATAATCCGTACCGGTGCCAGAAGGCGTGCCTGCGGTGTAGATCTCATCCCAGGTGGCGTCGAGCGGTAACTCTTCCGGCATCTCTTTCTGTTCGAGCGCTTCGCGTGTATCTAACGCATCACTTTCCTGATGTTCACGCGCATCGACTTCTTCATGCAGATCAGTTTGCTCAAGCAGCGGATTGCTTTCCAGCGCCAGTTGCAGTTCCTGCTGGAGTTCAAGCGTCGAGAGTTGCAGCAGACGAATGGCCTGCTGCAACTGTGGGGTCATTGCCAGCTGTTGGCTGAACCTGAGTTGCAAACCTTGCTTCATAATCCGGCCAGAATTTCCTAAGCAAATGTCGGGTATTCCGACACCTTATCAGAGTCTGAACTCTTCGCCCAAATAAACACGCTTAACCTGCTCATCTGCAAGAATTTCATCAGGGGTGCCATGTGCGATCAGATGCCCCTGGCTGACGATGTAAGCGCGTTCACACACGGCGAGGGTTTCACGCACGTTGTGGTCGGTAATCAGCACGCCAAGGCCGCTGTCACGCAGATGTTCGATGATTTTCTTGATATCAATAACGGAGATGGGGTCAACACCGGCAAAAGGTTCATCCAGCAGGATAAATTTCGGGTTGGCCGCCAGCGCCCGTGCGATTTCCACACGACGTCGTTCGCCTCCGGAGAGCGCCTGACCCATGCTGTCGCGCAGGTGTTCGATATGGAACTCTTCCATCAGCTCGTTTGCACGATCCTGACGCTGTTCTTCCGTTAAATCATCGCGAATCTGCAGTACGGCCATTAAGTTGTCATACACGCTCAGGCGGCGGAAGATCGAAGCTTCCTGAGGCAGATAGCCGATACCGCGACGCGCGCGTGCATGCAGTGGCAGGATACTGATATCTTCATCATCAATGACAATACGGCCAGCATCGCGCGGGACAATGCCCACGACCATATAAAACGTGGTGGTTTTGCCAGCACCGTTCGGGCCGAGCAGGCCAACAATTTCACCTGATTTTACCTGCAGGCTGACGTCTTCTACCACGCGGCGGCCTTTATAGGCTTTCGCCAAATTTTCAGCGACTAATGTGGCCATAGCGATCAGTTACTCTTTTTTGGGCTCGCAGTTGAGCCGTTTTTGTCTTGCAGCTGCGACGGCACCAGCACGGTGGTCACGCGTTTGCTGTCACCCTGGCTGAAAGCCTGCATTTTCTGTTCTTTGACCAGATAGGTGATGCGATCGCCTTTGATATTGCTGTCCAGCTGCTGAATGAAGGCGTTGCCCGTCAGCTCAACAAAATCGTTCGCCAGCTCATAGTGCAGCTTTGAAGCGTGCCCCTGAACCGGTTTGCCGTTATCTTGCATCTGATAGAAGGTCGCGGGAGTTCCGTAAGCATCGACGATGGTTTTTTTGCTGTCGCCGCCTGGACGCGTGACCACCACTTTGTCTGCGGTAATCTTGATTGAACCCTGGGTAACGATGACATTGCCGGTGAAGGTCGCCACGTTGCCTTGTAGATCAAGCGACTGGTTAACGGAATCGATATTGACGGGTTTGTCTGAATCACCCGTCAAGGCCAGCGCAGGCAGGCTGGTGGCCAGCAGTGCACTTACCAGCAACAACTTGAGGCTATTTTTTTCATTTTGGATTTCATAGGAAGTTTTGACCTTTTCAAGCAGCTGGGCATTTTTTGTTCGTAAATTGCCGCGCATCTTCATGCCAGTGGAATTAAAACTGCGGCCAAATAGGGTGACCTGATCGTCAGATGTCACATCCTGGGTGACCAGATTAACCTGAGCGGTATCGGTGATGATGCGCTCAAGCTGTGAATCCTGGGTCAGCGTATTCACTTCAACGTGGCCGTATAGGTAAAGCATACGATCTTTGGTCAGCTTTGCCTTATCAGCGCGAATGGTCCAGGTCGGCACTTTGTTTTCATCATAAGTGGTCGCCACAGGATTTTCGAACCAGCTAACTTCATCGGCCGCAAAGTAGGTGACTTTATCCGAGATCAGTTTATAGGCTAACGCCCCCGTGGGGTTATAAACCACAGAGTGAGATTTTTCGCTGGTGTACGTTGGCTCTTGGGTATTGGTTGCCACCGGCGCTTTGCTGTCATCCTGGTTGGTGAGATTCCAGCCGATCAGCACCACGGCGATCAAGGCCAGAATCAGCGTTATCCAACGCCTGCTCTTACTCATACTGATTGCCCTTTGGCATCCTCAAATTTGTTCTGCGCCATCAAGATCAAATCGCACAGTTCACGCACCGCACCCCGACCGCCAGCGATACGAGTCACGTAGTTTGCACGTGGCAGTAAAACCGGATGGGCATCGGCCACGGCCACACTTAAGCCGGCTTGTGCCATCACGGGCCAGTCGATTAGATCGTCGCCAATATAGGCAACCTGATCGGCAGATAAAGACAGTTTATCCAGGAGTTCGCGCCACGCCAAAAGCTTATCAGATTGTCCCTGGTAAAGATGCGTAATGCCCAACGTCTGGCAGCGGTCCTCCAGCAGTTTCGCTTTACGGCCGGTTATAATAGCCACTTCGACGTCTGAGGTCAGCAGGCAGCGGATGCCGTAGCCATCGCGCACGTTAAACGCCTTCAACTCTTCACCGCTGTTGCCCATGTAAATGACACCATCTGACATCACGCCATCAACATCACAAATTAGCAGGCGAATCTTAGCCGCGCGCGCCATAACATCGGCACTGACCGGACCGTAGCAGGTATCAACCATTGTGGATTCAACACTCATTATTTGTTCCTGTTCAAACTACGCCAGCGCGCAGCATGTCATGCATATGTACCACACCAAGAAGACGATCGTCATCGGCGACCAGCACTGCAGTGATGTTTTTGTTTTGCATTAAGTTAAGCGCATCCACCGCCAGCATATTGGGACGCACACGAATCCCACCGCGCGTCATCACATCCTGAATACTGGCGGACTGAAAATCGATGCCCATATCGAAGATGCGGCGCAAGTCACCATCGGTGAAGATGCCTTCAATTTTCATCAGGTCATCAACGATCACCGTCAGGCCAAGATTTTTACGCGTGATCTCCAGCAACGCATCACGCAGCGAGGCATCACGGCTCACGTGCGGGATCTCATCACCGCTGTGCATGATGTCGCTGACATGCAGCAGAAGCTTGCGGCCCAGTGCACCGCCGGGATGTGACAATGCAAAATCTTCCTGGGTAAAACCGCGCGCTTCCAGTAGCGCCACGGCGAGGGCATCGCCCATCACCAGCGTTGCAGTCGTGCTGGAAGTGGGGGCTAATCCCAGCGGACAGGCTTCCTGTGGTACTTTCACGCACAAATGCACATCTGCGGCACGCCCCATCGCGCTTTCTGGGCGACTGGTGAGGCAGATAAGTGGCACTTTCTGGCGCTTCAGTACCGGAATCAGGGCGAGAATCTCATTCGACTCTCCGCTATTCGAGATAGCAATCACCACATCATTCGGTGTGACCATACCGAGGTCACCATGGCTGGCCTCACCTGGGTGAACAAAAAACGACGAGGTGCCGGTACTGGCGAAGGTTGCCGCCATTTTCGCACCAATATGCCCGGATTTACCCATTCCCATCACCACCACTTTACCGCGGCAGGCAATAATCATCTCGCAGGCGCGGCTGAAGTCGGCGTTAATATACTGATCGAGTTGCTCAAGTCCTTCACGTTCGATGCGCAGTACCGCTTTGCCCGCCTGCTGGTAATCAAAATCCGGTTGCTGATGTGACATGGTCAGTCCGTCCTTAATAACTTGAGATAAGCGCAGGGCTGAGCCACAGCCACAGTACCCACGCGATAAATCCACCTAACAGTAAAGTGCCCGCTACGCGACCAATACGGCGCTTGCGCAGCAGGCAGAGCAGGGCAAACAATACGCTCACGCCCAGCATCACCCAGTAATCACGCGCGAAGGCATGCGCATCAATGCTGCCGGGATGAATCAGTGCAGGCAGGCCCAGTACGATCGCCAGATTAAAAATATTCGCGCCAATCAGGTTACCGATGGCGATATCGTCTTCACCTTTCAGTGCGCCTGCCACGACGGTGGCGAGCTCTGGCAAGCTGGTGCCCACCGCAATCAGCGTCAGACCCATCACCAGTTCACTGACACCAAAGTAGTCGGCAAACACGGTGGCATTGTCGATCACCATACGGGTCGACATCGGTAAAATTATCAGCGCCACCGCCAACCACAGAAAGGCCACGGTGTTGCCGACTTCATCGCGCGGTAGTTCGGCCAGTTGCTCACGCGTTAACGTATCATTGTTATCACGTTCCGCGCGGCGGGCGATGCGAATCGCAATCACCAAATAGCCCAGCGCGATCAGCAGCAGTGCTGCCCCATCCAGTCGACTAAGATGATTATCAAACAACATAATGCCGCTCAGCAGTGAGACCAGCAGCATTAAGGGGAGTTC